>JAAYQA010000028.1 GCA_012519495.1 Tissierellia bacterium
CTGCACCCAGCGCCAGCGCTGCCAGAATATGGGCATCTTCATCCGCCGTCCAGGTGTGGACCCGGATTCCCTCTACGTGGCAGTGCTTCACAAAGTCCGGAATCTGCAGACTGTTAAGCATCGGGTGGAGCGCGTCCGCGCCGAGGGTTTTTGCATAGTTCCACGGTTCGTGCAGTATCCCTGCATACAAAAGCCCGACCGGAGCCTTCGGATCGATCGACTTCATCTTTTGTATAGAAAGATGATTAAACGAACTGTAGATGATCCGGTCGGAGAAAAGGCCTGCATCCCGTACCAGTTCTGCAATCTCTTCTTCCAGTCCCGGATACAGATGCACGCTGTTTTTCAGTTTGATATTCAGACGCAGGTCCTGTTCTTTACAAAACCGCAATACATCGGCCAAAAGGGGGATATCATGCGCATTTGCCACGCGAAGCGCACGCAACTCCTTTCGTGTCAGATCTTTCAGCTGCCGGGGATCCCCCGTCAGACGCCCTAATGCTTCGTCGTGAAAGACGACCAATTCGCCGTCCTTTGTGCGTTGCACATCCATCTCCAGCCCGTCGGCGCCGTCTTTACAGGCTTTTTCAAACGCCGCCATGGTGTTTTCGGGCTCGTCCCGGGATGCGCCCCGGTGCGCCCAGATTTCGGTTTTCATACTCTCTCCTTGTCGGTTGATAATTAGCGATATACAAAGTCTATACCCGTTTCTCCCGGCCGGTGCGGTTTTTCGATGTAAAGTTTGTGAAAAGCCCCGAAGACATAGCGTATAATAGAATGACACAAGAAAAAGCACGGAAAGGAAAAGACGATGCAGATCGAAGAAGGCCCCGGGTGCACGGTTTGCGGGCAAATTACGAAAGTGAGCAGCAAATCATGAAAATAAACTATCAAAAGCGACTGGATCAGACAATAGCTGAGCTAACGGAAGAAGGGAAAGTTCCGACACTTCTTTTGCACAGCTGCTGCGGGCCTTGCAGCACGTATGTGCTGGAGTATCTGTCGCAGCACTTTCGGATCTATGTCCTGTATTACAATCCCAATATCTATCCGAAAGAGGAATACTTCTTTCGCGAAGCGGAGCAGAAGAAGCTGATCGATACACTGGAGACGATACATCCGGTGACATTTCTTGCGGCAAAGTATCAACCGGAAAGATACTACGAAGCCGTAAAGGGGCATGAAAAAGACCCGGAAGGCGGCGAGCGCTGCGCCCTTTGTTTTGCGCTCCGCTTGAGAGAAGCGGCCCGTGCGGCCAAAGAACACGGATTCGATTATTTCACAACGACGCTGTCCATCAGCCCGCACAAGAACGCGCAGCGGCTGAATGAAATCGGAGAGCAGATCGGAAAAGAAGAAGGTGTATTGTATCTGTATGCCGACTTCAAGAAAAAGGGCGGCTTTTTACGTTCGGTAGAACTCACCAAAGAACACGGCATGTACCGGCAAGACTACTGCGGCTGCGTGTTTTCTACAAGGGACAGCAAAAACGGGACTGGCTGAAGCGGCGGGGTGTTTAAATGAAACGGGATACAAACAACGAAAATCGCGCAGGACTGATTGCGGCGGTGTTGGCGCAGACTCTGTGGGGTCTGTTGCCGGTTTACTGGAAGTGGATGGCGGATCTTGCACCGTATCAGATTCTTGTTCACCGTGTCGTATGGTCCTTTGTTTTTCTGCAGATTGTGCTGTTCACCCGCGGGAAAAACCATGTGCGCGCTTTGCTGCGTGATCCGACGCATCGCAAAACGAGCCTGGCAGGCGGGGTGCTGGTGAGCATCAACTGGTTGCTTTACATTTGGAGTGTAAATACCGGCCGCATTTTAGAGGCCAGCTTAGGGTATTATATTATGCCTTTGCTCACCGGCGCATTCGGTTTGCTCCTGGGGGAGACATTCAGCCGGCGCCAGGGCATCGCGTTCGGTTTTGCGGCGGTCGGCGTTTTGGTGCAAATGGTGGCGTTGGGCCGGTTTCCGGTGTTCGCGCTGATCCTGGCGCTTGTTTTTGCCGGCTATACGGTTGTAAAAAAGAAGAGTCCGCTGAACGCTATGGACTCTTTGTATGCCGAAACGCTTTGTGTGCTGCCTTTTGCGCTTCTCTATCTGGTTTATGGCGAATGGCACGGCAGCGGCATCACGGGAAATCTGCCGCAGGCCTACTGGCTCCGCGCGGCCACTACCGGTGTCATTACCGCTGTCCCGCTGCTATTGTATGGCTATGGCGTGCAGCGGATCCCTTTGCGCGTGACCGCCTTTGCCCAGTATCTGAACCCGACGATCTCTTTGCTGTTGGGCGTGCTTTTGTATAAGGAAACTTTCAGCACGCTGCGCTTTGTTTCTTTTCTGATCATCTGGATCGGGGTCGTTCTTTTTACGGCCGACCGCCTGCAATCCGGCAGGGCAGCCCGCAGGCGTCTGCGGGAATAAAACGGCCGTTGCGGTTTTTCAAAGGCCGGGGTTTGTGGTATATTTCTGGTATAAGATTAAGGAGACTACTTACATGAAACGATGGAGCCTTTGTTTGTTCCTGCTGCTTCTGCTTCCCCTAACCGCGTGTCAGCAGGCGGGCGAACCGATCGTCCTGCCGGAACCGGCGGAATTGGACAAAATCCAGATTGAACATTCCCTTGTCCCGGCACAAATGAAAATCCTGGAAACCGAAGAAAATATGGCGGCACTGATCGATGCGCTGACGGCCCAAGGTAAAAAAACGCGGACGGAATCGGTCAATGACAACCCGACAAATGTAGACAGTTACTATACGCTCAAGTTCTATCACACGGATGCTCCCAAAAGCCCGAGCATTGCTTATGCGTATGAGAAAAACGGCAAGACCTATATCGAACAACCCTATGCAGGTATCTGGGAGATCCCCGATGCGATCTATGACGAACAGATCGAGGTTACCTACGACTGAAAAGGCTGATCCCGTGCCGGTGGTACGAATACAAAAAGAGCAGGATACCAACACATATTGTTGAAATCCTGCTTTTTTTTGTTTACGCAGGCAAGCCTTTCTGCATCAGGCAATCAGGACTCGTTTGGTGTACCCTTGCCTTCTTTTTTGGTAAAGGAGGCGGAAAAGTCGACGCCGGTGTCCGGCGGACTGCCTTCGTCGAAATGATAGTCTTTGCCGGGGAGGATGGCGTTCATCAGGATTCCCACCAAAGCGGCGATGGCAAGAGAAGAGAGATTCACCGGAGCGCCGGCAATCGTAAAGCTGATCCCGTTGATATCGGGCGCGGAAAAGCCAAGCGCACAGACAAAGATGGATGCAGCCACGATCAGGTTTCGGCTTTTGGTGAAGTCGACCTGGTTTTCCACGACATTGCGCACGCCGATGGAGGAGATCATGCCGTAGAGGATGAGAGACACCCCGCCGATAATCGCAGCGGGAATCGCGCGGATCAGTACCGACACGGCCGGAAAAAAGCTGAGGAGTATGGCGAAGCCCGCAGCAATCTGCATGACCCTGGGATCATACACCCGCGTTAAAACCAGCACACCGGTGTTTTCGCCGTAGGTGGTATTGGCCGGACCGCCAAAGAACGAAGCCAGGCTGGTGGCTATCCCGTCGCCGATGAGGGTGCGGTGCAAACCCGGCGTACGGATATAGTTCTGCCCGGTGGTCGCACCGATCGCCGAAATATCACCGATGTGTTCCATAATGGTCGCCAGGGCGATCGGCATGATCGTAATGACGGCGCTGATATCAAACTTGGCAAATGCTTCCGGATGCAGCGGGACCGCAAAGAAACGGGCGGAATGCATGAGGGAGAAGTCCACGCGGTCCAGCGCTATCGCCAGTCCGTAGGAGATGAGAATACCCAGCATAATCGGGATGATTTTTGCCATGCCTTTGCCCCAGATATTGAAGTAAATAACGGCTGCCATGGCCACGCCGGCCAGGAGCCAGTCGGTTTGCGCATTGCGAATAGCCGAAGGGGCCAGGATCAGGCCGATACATACAATAATGGGTCCGGTGACCACCGGCGGGAAAAAGCGCATAACCCGGCGGACGCCAAACGAGCGGATAAACAGGGCTAAAATGATATACACAATCCCGGAGGCGACCACTCCGCCGCCGGCATACGGAAGCATTTCTACATTCGGCTGTCCGTCCAGCATCGGTGCGACGGCCGCATAGCCGCCCAAAAAGGCAAAGGAGGACCCTAAAAAGGCCGGCACCTGCCCTTTGGTAATCAAATGAAACAAAAGCGTGCCCACCCCGGCGCCCAATAGCGTGGTGGATACGTCCAGTCCGGTCAGCAAAGGCACCAGGATTGTGGCGCCAAACATGGCAAACAAATGCTGCAGGCCCAATAGCAGCGTTTTTCCGATCGGCAGTTCCCGAATATCCCGTATCGGGTCTTCACCTAAGATCTTTTTATTCTTTTCCATCCGATTTCCTCCCGCAATGATGATTTTTCGCAAAAAAAGCCCGCGGCGGTGGACACATCCTCCGACGCAGAGCCCTTATTATGCTACCATATTTTTCGCCGGCGGAAAAGCCCGCTATAAAACAAAGACACCGCAGGATTCGCGGTGTCTTTGTGTGAAGAGGCGGTTTTATTTAACCAGTGCTTTGTATTCGTCGCCGGCATTGTTCCAGGCTTCCATGCCGCCTTCCAAGGTATAGATGCTACCGGCATCCACACCGAGCTCATCCACTAATACATCGGTGCCGGCTTGTGCATAGCTCTTGCCGGAGTAGCAAAGCAGAACATATTTTTTGTCGGAGGACGGTGCATCGGTTCCCAATGCTTCGGTCATTTTTGCTTTTCCGTCTTCTTTGTTGCCGTTTTTATTGGCTTCATGCATATCTGCCGAGACAAATCCTTCTACCGTCGCTTCGTCGTAGTCCTTCGCTTGTCGTACATCCAAAAATACGTATTCGTCGGATCCGGCATCGATTGCTTCTTTGGTTTCTTCGGCGGTCATGTACTGCATTTCGTTGGCTGTTGTGGTGGCCGTGTCCTGGCTGCCGCATGCCGTCAGCGCAAGCACCAATACAAAGAGCATTGCCAAGGTAATTTTTACGGATTTTTTCATAGTTTCCCCCTTACAGAAATAATCGCTCCAATGAGGAGCCCTGAATAGCTATAGTATACTCGAACATTCATAGTTTGACAAATATTTACTATTAAGAATTATGATACTATCATAAATAAAACTTTTCGTTGTTTTTTCAAACACAGACAATGCGGGTACAGCCCTTCGCAACGAAACGGGTTCGCCATACAAAAAACAGGAGCCTGAAAAGCAGGCTCCTGTCACAGACCATTCTTTTTACAGTTCGACGGATTCGAGTCCTTTGACAACATCTTCCAGGGCGAAGTCGCGCGATCCTTTCACTAAAACTACGCTGCCCGGTACCACAGCGTCGATCGCCGCACGGATCAGCGCGTCGCGTTCGTCAAGGGCAAAGTGCAGCACATCGCCTTCGGGGTATTCGTTTACCAAAGCGTCGTGCAAGTGTTTCATCAGCGGGCCGGTGGTGATCACGACATCGACCTTGTCTTCGGTGAGATACTTTTTCATGCCGACATGCTTTTCAATTTCGTCGTCACCGGTGCCCAAAAAGTCCGCCAGCACGACAATTTTGTAATGATAGGGCAGCATGTGCAGGGTTTCCAGCGCGGCGGCCAGACTCTGCGTATTGGACTTGTAGGAGTCATCCAGAATATCGAAACCTTCCAGATGCTTTAGTTCCTGGCGCATAGAGGTGTAGTTTACCTGCGGGAGCGCCGTTTGAATGCGCTTTTCCGTTACGCCCAGTTCTTTGGCCATCAAGACAGAGGCCGCCAGGTTCCAGGCATTGTGCGCACCCAGGGCGGGCAGGGTATAGGTGTCGTCGGGGTCGTCGCTCAAGCGGATCGTAACCCCTTCCGAGGAGGTTTCCACTACCTCAAACACCGTGTCGTTGCCGGGCTCCATCCCGAAAGAATGCAGGCGCGGCACACGCACCGCATCGTGCAGATGCTTTTTCAGCCAGGGGTCGTCACCGTTGTAGAACAGGATGCCGTCTTCTGTCATATTCTCCGCCATTTCCAGTTTGGCGGTGGCGGCATTGTCTTCGTTCAGCAGAAAATCCAGATGCGCATCCCCTACATTCAGGATCACGGCCACATCCGGTTTGGCAATGGCCGTCAGCGTATGGATTTCTCCCAGGCGTTCGGTGCCCATTTCAAGGACGGCGATTTCTGTGTCTTCGGGCAGATGCAGTACCGTATAGGGCAGCCCGATCTCATTGTTCTGATTCCCGGCGGTCTTGACGGTTTCATAGCTGTCGGACAAAAGGGCTGCGGTAATGTCTTTGGTCATGGTTTTGCCGTTGTTGCCGGTGATTCCGACCACTTTGCAGTCCAGTTGTTTCATGTACCAGGTGGCCAGAGCCTGCATGGCAAAGACCCCATCAGGCACAATCACGCAGGGCATGGGTTTTTCCGGCTCCGGTTCCGACTCTTCGTACAGGGTGGCGGCAGCGCCTTCCTCGAACGCGTGCTGAATATAGGCGTGTCCGTTTACCCGTTCCCCCGGAAGCGGTACATACAGATTCCCGGGTTCGACTTTGCGTGAGTCATAGGCAATGCCTTCAATGACAACATCCGAAAACTCCGGCCAGGGAATCTCCCCGTCGGTGATCTCGGCGATTTTTTCTAAAGAAATGTGTATCATTCGAACGTTCGCACCAGCGCTTTCTTTTTGGCGTGGGCATCGATGCCCCAGTCGATCAGTTTATCCAATAGTTCGGTGTATTCGGTTCCGTCGGTGGCTTTCCATAGCACAGGCGTCATGGAAAGATCCGACATACCCGGCATGGTGTTGATCTCGTTTACTTTCAGTTCGCCCTCTTCGGTGTAAAAAATATCCACGCGGGCGGTGCCGCCGCAGCCCAGTACTTCATAGGTTCTGGCTGCCAGATTGGCCAGGTCACAGAAGCGGTCTTCCGGGATTTTGGCCGGAATAATGGGAACAATGTCCGGGTTTTTGTATTTCAGTTCATAGTCGAAATAGCCGGTTTCCATGGCGAAGTCCCCCGGGATGGAACCCTGGGGTGATTCGTTTCCGATCACCGACACATTCAGTTCACGGCCCCAGATTTCTTCTTCCAGCACGATTTTATGATCGTACTGCAGGGCTTCTTCCACCGCTTCTAGCAGCTGTTCTTTTTCCGTGACGCGCACCACACCCACCGAACTGCCGCAGTTGGCCGGCTTGGCATACAGGGGAAGGCCCAGTTTTTCTACGATACCGTCTGCGTCCAGTCCCTGTGTATCCAGCTGGTGGCGGGTCAGCACGACAAATTTTGCCTGCGGGATTCCGTTTTGCTCCATAATCTCATTGGAGCGGGCTTTGTCCATGCAAACAGCGGATGCGGTTACACCCGAGCCGACATAGGGGACATCGACGGTTTCAAAGAAACCCTGAATCCCGCCGTCTTCGCCGTAGGTACCGTGCAAAACAGAGAAAAACACGGTCTTGCCGTCGGAAAAGTCGTGCGAGGTCAGAAACGCCGCAAGCGACTGGGCAATACTCTGCCCGTCTGTTTCCCGTTTCATTTGCTCCACGTTTTCAAACGCTTCCTTTGCTTCCGGGAGACGCAGCCAAACGCCTTCCTTTGTGATGTACACAGGCTGTACGTGATATTTATCGCGGTTGAGCGCATTCAAAACGGCCTTTGCACTGTTGACCGATACATTATGTTCCACACTGGGTCCTCCGTAGAAGACGAAGATGGTTTTCATGGCTTTAAGAGCCTCCTCGATTCATAATAAATACATTATACCAAAAAATACGCAGAGCGTAGCAAATGGCGAATTTACAGTTTTCATATGGAGTGAGTTGGGGTATAATGTGTACTGTTAACAATACACTGCCAACACGAAAAGTATTAGAGTAAATCAAAAGGATGTTTATGAAAAACTTAACCGATCTTCGCGCCAGCGGATTGCTTCTGGCCATCAGTTCCCTGCCGTCGAAACACGGCATCGGCACACTGGGTGAAGAAGCCTTTCATTTTATCGACTTTCTCCATGCATCCGGCCAGACCTTCTGGCAGATGCTTCCCATCGGGCCCACCGGTTACGGTGACAGCCCGTATCAATCGTCCAGTTCCTATGCAGGCAATCCGTATTTTATCGACCTGGATCTGCTCTGTGCGGATGGACTGCTTTCGGTACAGGAAGTAGAAGAAACGCCGTTTTGTACCGATCCTTCCTATGTGGATTACGGCCTATTGTACAAACACCGCCGTCCCTTGCTGCGCAAGGCTTTTTTGCGCGCACTGGAGCGGGGCGACGAAACCGATCTGCTCGCCTTTATGCGAAAAGAAGAAAGCTGGCTTCCGGATTTTGCCCTCTATACGGCGATCAAAAAGCAAAACGGCGAAAAACCGTGGATCAAATGGCCCGCGCCTTTGAAAAACCGCGACAACGAAGCTATCCGGCAGGCGAAAGAACAACTCAGGGAAGAGATCCTCTTTGAAGTGTTCTTGCAAAAGCAGTTTTTCACGCAATGGGAAGCCATGAAGCGCTACGCAAACCGCAAGGGCGTCTATCTCATGGGGGATCTGCCGATCTATGTGTCCGAAGACAGCGCCGAAGTCTGGGCCAATCCGCATTTGTTCCACATGGA
>JAAYQA010000029.1 GCA_012519495.1 Tissierellia bacterium
GGCATATCCTGTTTGCCTTCGCTTGCCTCAAAATACGGCATTTGTGTGAAACCGCCGATCCCTGCAATCAGACTTGCGGGAATCTGCTGCACGGCACGGTTCAGCTTTGTGGCCGAATCGTTGTACAACATGCGGGACTGGCGCACATTGTTTTCGTATTTGTCTACCGCATCCATACTGCGGGTATAGACTTGCGATGCCTTTAATTCGGGATAGTTCTCCGCTACGGCGATCAGGCGGCCCAAAACACCCTGGAAGCGGCTTTCCTCCTGCTCCAGTGTTTCCACATCGGCGGTTCTTCCCGCACCGATACTCGCCCGGCTTTTTGTTATGCCTTCCAATGTTTCCGCTTCATGTGCCGAATACTGCTTGGTCGCCTCTATCAGATTGGATACCGCATCCCAGCGCGATTCGATCTGTGCAGCGATTTGTCCCAGTGCGTTGCGGGCCAGTTCGCGCAAAGATACCAAACGATTGTAGGTGCTGACACCCCAAAACACCACCAATGCGGCAATGATCAGTATAGCCCAAATCATGTCTTTCCTCCTTTTTTACCGGGTTCCCCCGCCACCTCCGCCGCCAAAGGAACCGCCTCCACCGCCGGATGAGCTGGATCCGCCGCCTCCGCCCGACGAGGACGAAGAGGACGTGTGATAGGAACTGTGAATACGGTTTGCGTAGGTGTGTGCCCAGATCACTGTGCCCGGCGCATACGTAGACTGCATTTCATATTCGGGATACAGCTTTCTGAATTCCTTCTCCACCTTATCCGTTATACCCATCAGAGCAGCCGTTATCATCAAATAATCCCACAGACGCACTTGCGCTGCCTCGCGCTCAGCAAACAGGGAAAAGTCGCTCAGATAATTGTGGAACTTGTGCACACGTACTTCGAAATCTTCTCCTTTTTGAGTGATTCTTGGTTTTTTCTTCCTTCCTTCGTAAGCATAGTAACCATTTTGTACGGCGGTTTCTCTCGACTGGCTCAACAATTCTTTTTCCCAGCTTGTCATGCTGGATATATTTTTTTGCACCCAGCGGGTGAATTCTCTGGAAGATAATACCCGGTCATTGCCCGCTGCCTGTTCGAGCAGCCGGTAAAAGCGTCCTTCCATTTCGCCGTCAGGTATCTTTGTCCGGTCTTCGGGCAGCCGTAGAGCGGTTGCATCTTTTTTGAAAAGCCACCCTTCTTCCACCGATATCTGTTCGACCTGGCCTTCCAGTATCCACTTGAGAAGCCAGGCGGTGATCTGCTCTTTCACGCCGGTGATTCGCATACGGTTCAAAAGATAGAAATCCTCTTCCAGCGGATCATGGAAGGGCACTTCTCTTTCGTATTCTCCCTTGAACTGTGGCCGATACGAACGGGCTCGTATCTCGTCAGATCTGGCCCCCCAGAACATGAGAAGCACCGTCCCGATGATGCCGATAATGACGCCGGGTGCGGCCATGACTGCAGCGAAAATGCCCGGGAACAGCGGACTGCTGCGTTTTACATCGTATACTTCTTCTTCGTCCATTATCTCATAATCGCTGCCTTCGAATGCACGTTCCTGTAATTCGGAAAAACTGCGCGGATCCCGTGCCGTCGTGGAAAAAGTGCCTGTATCAAACACAATCAGGGCGGTTACATAGTTGGAACTGCGCAAAGGCTTATTTGTTTCGGCCAATACACCTCCCTCCACGAAGTGGATGGTGCCCCGAAAACCAAAAGCCCATATGCGCGCATTCTCTTCGGTAATGGGAAAGTCTGTCGTGACACGCAAACGAACCTGCTCCGGCGGATTGGACATGTCGTAGTTGACAAACTGCCAGAAGAGCGCCTGTGCATCATCCAGATTCTTTACCAGTCCGGTAATGGTGTATTCCAGTTTGTAGCGGTGCCGGCCGGGTTCTCCGATCCCCCATACAAGCTCCACACCGCGCGAGGTGTTCAACAGACCGTAGCGGTCATTTTTCACCGCACGCGATTCATCGCTGTTCCAATTCCGGTTTTCCGTATAGTTTCGTCCTTCTTCCGATACGCGGAAATCGCGAATCGTGGAATCCCCCAGGTTTTCTATCGGTATATAGTTTTCTGTGCCGGTACTGTCCTGTGTGGATTCATAGTACATCGTTACATGCCCGTCGCCGTTTTCCTGCAGATAAACCGATATATCCATGCCGTGCAAGGTGATGGCTGCCTGCGCGGGCATGGGCAAAAGGACCAACAGCAGAAAAAAGACAAGGACAACCGCTTGCTTACGCTTCATCCGGAATATCTCCTTTCGCGATCTGTTTGGCGGTTTTCATCCACTCCAAGCGGACCTTTCCTTCTTCGGTCCAGCGGTACATGGCTGCCGCCCCTTTTTTAAAGTGCTGTTCTTCTCCGGTCAGGTGGACATGCCATCGATCAAAATCCGGATTATGACCAACGAGGATCACAACATGCTCCTGTCTTTTTTGTGTTGCAAGGACTTTAGAGTATACGCCGTCGGCTACCCAGTTTTCCACTTCCACCGGTACTGCGATCACTTCCGCCAAAAGATCCGCTGTTTGTTTGGCCCGAACCAAAGGAGAGGTGATAATCACCGCATCCCTGCCGTCGATCCTTTTTGCCAATTCGGGGGCCATCTGTTCGATTTCTTCTATGCCCTTTTGTGTCAGTTCCCGGTCGAAGTCCTTTCGGATACCGTGGTCTTCTGCTTTTCCGTGCCGTATCAGTATGAGTCGTTCCGACATGCTATATCCTTTCTGCCTTGCTTTTGAGGCGTTCAAAGTTTACAAAACCACTCTCCCGGTGAATTTCGTTTCCGCCTTCGTCCAAAAGCAGAATCGTCGGGGCGGAAAACACCAGATAGCGCCCGCGGTCTGCCGGGGTCGCTTCCCTTAAAGGCAATTGCAGCGTTTCTGCCAGTGCCTGTATGCGCGCACGATCCGCCACACAAACACTGCAATTCTCATTCGAAAAATATAAAAACGATCGCATTCGATCAACCCTTTCAAAATAGTTACATTTGAAGCAAACTATTGCGCAACGGTTTTATTTCGCATACCATGAATACAGCACAACACGGAGGCTGTCTTTTGGTTAAAATACAATACGAAAAAAAACATCTGCGCCGCGCCATGTGGCATTTGTCTCTGCCTACCATGATTGGCTACGCGCTTCAATCCGTATACGATATGGTGGACCTGGTCTGGATCGGCCGCATTTCTTCGGAGGCGGTAGCCGGGGTCACCATTTTCTCCATGCTCTTCTGGATCGGTACGGTGCTAAACGAGATTATGAATACCTCGGGTATTTCCATGATATCCCAATCCTACGGCCGCAATGAAAACGGCAAAACCAGAGAGCTGATCGAACAGTCCATCACCGGTAAAATCCTGATATCGGTCCTGGCAGGCATCGTGATCGCCCTGTTGCTGCATTTTCTTCTGCCCCATTTTTCTACCGATCCGCATGTAACCGGTGCTGCGAAGAACTATGGTCTGATTCGCATTCTTTTTATACCCTTTCTGTTCGGATCTTATTCCGTCAATACGGCGCTTCGCTCGATCGGGCATGCCCGATCCCCCATGGTTCTGATGCTGATCACGTCGGTAATAAATCTTGTACTGGATCCGGTCTTCATGTTTGATACCATCCCGTTTCTTGGGATCAAAGGCCTGGGGCTTGGCGTAGCAGGAGCGGCTTATGCAACGGCCATCTCCACAATACTCGCGTTTATTGTAGGCATGTATCTCCTGCTTTCCGGCCGGAGAAACGAGCGGATCACCCTGCGCGGGCTGTTTCGTTTTAATCCGATCATTTTCCGGCGCTTTATCGAAGTCGGCATGCCGGCTGCAGCAGAGAATCTGTTTCGCAATCTGATGAGTCTTTTGCTGGTCCGCTTTGTGGCCATGTACGGGACTAACGCCATTACCACCGCCGGGATCGGCACGCGTCTGTTCGGTTTTGCCTATGTGCCCATCTATGGTGGCTTTATGGCGGGTTCCACCCTGATCGCACAGCTTTTGGGGGCGGAGCATCCGGAAGTGACACGCTTTGTTGCCGGTTTGTCGGCCAGACTGAGCCTGGCAGGCATAGCGATACTCAGCCTGTTTGCCGGCCTTTTTCCCGCGCAGCTGATGAAAGTATTTATTGATGACCCCGTCGTAATCGGAATGGGTGTGCCGATGATCCGTATTCTGATCCCCGCTCTGCTGTTGGGCGCGGTCTCGATGGGATATGCGACGGCTTTTATCGGATCCGGTTATAATCGCCCGTTTCTGATTGCCTCCATCGTTGCCCGGGGCATTGTGCAGCTGCCTTTTATCTTTCTGTGTGCCGCCATTTTGCACTGGCCTTTGGAATGGATTTGGGGGAGCTTTATCCTTGCCGGGATCGTGGAAATTGTCATGATTCTGATTCCGTATCGCATCGGACACTGGCTTCATATCCGCGTGTAAAAATTTTTTACAAAGGTGTTTAGAATTTTGATTACGGGGTATTAGATAGACAACGGAAGTGCAAACTTCCGATAAACGGTACGGTTGCTCCAACACCCCTTGTGAAGTAACAGAATTAGCAAGAAGATGTATGGACTTTACGGAAAAAGTCAACAGAAGTAAAGAAAAAAAGCAGTAAAAGCAACAAGTGCTAAGCAACAAAGCGAAATTGGAAACAAAACTCGAATACTCACAACAACACAATCAGAACGAGTGGTACGAGAAATATCCCAAGTAATGTAAGCTATACCGCATTAGGAAAGGAGCGGCACTTGACAGAACCGAAAAACCACCGTTGGAGCAACCCTACCGCTATAAAAGAATAATCAGCCGATCACGTACAGAAGACGAAGAGAACCGTGACGGCTGATTATTTTTTTGCCCGCAAATAAGACAAAAAGGTGCGCAGGGGACGCACCTTTTTGTCAACAGAGGGTTGTTCTTTATTCGGGGGGAACAAATCACAATGGGATGGATTTTCCATCCGCATAAAGAATATCACCCCATGTTAATTTTCAAATAAAATCCATGTAAAATTTGTTCGTTTTTATCGGCGCACCGTTTTTTCTTTTTTCCGGTCCGCCAGGCTGAGGAGTATGACTGCTGCCACAACCAATACAACCCCTGCATAGTCCACCGGATAAAACAGCTGATTCAAAAACAGGACCGCCACGGCCGTGGAAAGGAGCGGTTCTACGCTACCCAATATACTGGCATTTTGCGGGCCGATCCGTTTGGCTCCTTCCAGATACGCCACAAAGGGAAACAGTGTGCCCATGACAACGGCAAACGCAAGGGCTAAAAGGATCACCCCGTCCATCGGCATCCCGTTTTGAAACGGGCGTGTAATCAGAAGCAGTACGCTGCCCCCTGCAATCATCCCGAGGCCTGCCACAAGCGGAGTGTCATAACGCAGCAGAAGCGGCACCGGAATCACATTGTACAAGGCATAGCCGATGGCGGACAGCGCGCCGGTGATCAGGGCCCGGTCTGAAAGTGCCAGCGATGTCGGATCGCCGTGGGTGATCAGTAGAAATGTACCTGCCATCGCCATCAGCATGGCCGCCACGGTTTTTTTATTGGGCGGTACGCGGTGGTAGATCGACAAGCCGAGGATAACCAGAAACGGCCCGGTGTACTGAATGATCGTTGCTGTCGGGGCATTGGACTGTTCGATTGTAGCATAGAAAAAATACTGCATGAACAATACGCCGACCACCCCGAACAGCAGCGTGCGGATTATATCGGCGGATGTACGAAACAGATAGCCAAAGGTGTCGCGTTTGCGCACGAATTGAAACAGGGTAAGCGCAACCCCTGTGCATAATAAACGAACGGTCGTAATCTGTTCCGGGGTAATCCCTTTTTCCCGGAACAGAAACGAACCGATATTTCCTGTGACCGCCCAGCACAATGCACTGAACAGCACGAGCAAAAATCCCTGTCGTTCTTTGGTCATTTACCTTTCCTTCAAGGTCATCAGCAGTTCGCCTGCTTCGACTTTTTGTCCTTCTTTCGCAATAATATGGTCCACCACACCCGGTACCGCCGCGGTGACATTCATTTCCATCTTCATGGCTTCCACAATCAGCACCGTGTCGCCTTCCTGCACGGGGTCGCCTTCTGCCACACAGACTTTCAGCACATTGCCCGGGATCGAAGCGCCTACATCGTACAGATTGGCCGGATCCGCCATTTGTTTTTGCACAAAGGTCTTGGACGTTGTGCCCGCCTTATCGACAATGCGGACTTCTCTGCGGTTTCCGTTTACCTCAAACACAACGCCGCGGGTGCCGTCTTCATCCAGTTCGGAAATATGCAGCAGTTTCACCATCATGACGACACCTTCCGCCACTTCGATCTCTGCGGTTTCTCCCACATACAAACCGTGGAAGAAAACATCGGAGCCCATGGTGGTCAGCGCGCCGTTTTCTTTTATATAGGCGACATATTCGTCAAACACTTTCGGATACATCGCATAGCTGATCACATCTTCCTCGGTGGGTTCTGTGTCCATGATACCACGTAAATGCTCTCTTGCCGCATCAAAGTCTTCCGGTTCGAGCAATTCGCCCGGACGGACGGTAATGGGTTCGATATCTTTCAAAACCAGACTCTGCAGTTCTTTCGGGAAACCGCCCTCGGGCTGACCCATCATGCCCTGGAAGTAGCTGACCGCAGAATCCGGGAACGACATCCCTTTTCCTTTTTCCAGAATATTTTCTTTTGTCAGTCCGTTTTGCACCATGAAAATGGCCATGTCGCCCACAAATTTGGACGAAGGCGTTACTTTGACAATGTCGCCCACCATTTCATTGACTTCCTTGAACATTTCTTTTACATCGTTAAACCGGTGCCCGAGGCCAAAGCTTTCCACCTGCGGTTTCAGATTGGAATACTGCCCGCCGGGAATTTCGTAGCGGTATATCTCGGCCGAAGCCGACACCAGATCCGACTCAAACGAGCTGTAGGCGGGTCGGACGGCTTCCCAGTAACGGGAAATCTTCTCCAGTTCCACCACATCCATGCCCGTATCGCGCGAGGTGTTCTCCAAGGCGGCCACCACCGCATTCAAAGACGGCTGCGAGGTTAAACCTGCCATGCTGGAAAACGCGGCATCGACAATATCCACACCGGCCTGGGTCGCCATCAGAATGGTGGCCACGCCGTTTCCGGTGGAGTCGTGCGTGTGCAGATGGATCGGGATGCTGATTTCGTTTTTCAGCGCGGTTACGAGTTTGCTGGCCGCATAGGGTTTTAAGAGCGCCGCCATATCTTTGATACCGAGAATATGCGCGCCCATCTTTTCAATCTCTTTGGCCATATTCACATAGTATTGCAAAGAGTATTTGTCGCGGCGGGTATCCAGAATATCTCCCGTGTAGCAGATACAGGCTTCGGCAATCTTGTTTTCTTCCAAGACGGCATCCAGCGCAACTTCAATCCCTTTCATCCAGTTTAAAGAGTCAAAGATGCGAAATACGTCGATCCCGTTTTCACCGGCGTGTTTCACGAATTTACGGATGATATTGTCCGGATAGTTCTTGTAGCCGACGGCGTTGGCGCCGCGGATCAGCATCTGAAAGAGGATATTCGGGATGCGTTCGCGCAAGGCAGTCAGGCGATCCCAGGGCGATTCGTGCAAGAAGCGATACGCGACATCGAAGGTTGCGCCGCCCCACATCTCCAGAGAAAACAGATTCTGCGCCAGTACAGA
>JAAYQA010000005.1 GCA_012519495.1 Tissierellia bacterium
GACGGAGAATGTACGCGTCCAGGAAATGATGCAGGCGATGGAAACAGGCGATACAGAAAAAATGGGTCGTATATTGAATGAAGGGCATGCATCTTTGCGAGACGATTATGAAGTGACCGGACCCGAAGAAAGAGAGGAACGGGCATGAGCATACTGATCACAGGCGGGGCCGGTTATATCGGTTCGCATACGGTGCGCTATCTGCAGGAAGCCGGCGAGAAAGTCATCGTAGTAGACAATCTGCAGTCGGGCCACCGGGAAGCCATACAAACAGACGCGTTTTATCCGGTGGATCTGCGCGATGAGATGGGTCTGGCAGCGGTATTTCAGGAAAACGAAATAGAGGGCGTCATCCATTTTGCGGCCAATTCCCTGGTGGGTGTTTCCATGAAAGAACCTTACGAATACTATCACAATAATGTATACGGTACGCTATGTCTCTTAAAAGCCATGCGGGATCATGCGGTTTCGCACATTGTGTTTTCCTCTACGGCGGCCACCTACGGCGAACCGGAACGGGTGCCCATTCTGGAAGACGACAAAACAGAACCCACCAATCCTTACGGGGAAACCAAACTGGCCATGGAAAAAATGATGCGGTGGTTCAAAGAGGCTTACGGCATCTCCTACACGGCATTGCGCTATTTCAACGCGGCCGGCGCACACGAATCGGGCGAGATCGGGGAACATCATCACCCCGAAACGCATCTGATTCCCCTGATCCTGCAGGTGCCCTTAGGACAGCGTCCGCATATATCCGTGTTCGGAGACGACTATCCCACGCCCGACCATACCGCCGTGCGTGACTATATCCACGTGATGGACCTGGCCGAGGCGCATTATCTGGCGCTTAAAAATATGCAAAAAACCAAAGAGAGCCATGTGTTTAATTTAGGAAACGGGAGCGGTTTCAGCGTCCTGGAGGTCATCCGGGCCGCACGCGAGGTTACAGGCCACAGTATCCCCGCCGTGATGGAAGAAAGAAGGGCAGGAGATCCCGCACAGCTGATCGCCTCCGCCGACAAGGCGCGCAGTGTGCTCGGCTGGGAGCCGAAACGCCCCGATATACAGACCATACTGACCGATGCTTGGCGCTGGCACAGCAAACATCCGCGGGGGTACCGTTAAACCCCGCGGTTTTTTATGAAATGGATAGAAAAGCGATAAAATGTAATTGATTAATCCATTTTACTATGTTACGATGGAGTGACGGAAACTTGAGGTATGGAGGTGAGCGCATTGCAGACAGCACTGAGTGTAATTCTGCTGTTGGTCAGTATCGTCATTATTGTGGCGGTCGTATTGATGGAATCAAAACAGCAGGGTCTGGGCGTTATCGATGGCGGTGCGAATTTATTCGGGCAGTCGAGCATGAGTAAAGATCGTATGATCAATCGGGTACTCATCGTGTCGGCGATTGTATTTTTGGTCGCCGCGCTTTTGATGGCAGTGATTTCGTAGGAACCCGCAAGGGATGAACAAGTGTGACAGGAGGATTGTAAGTGGAAGTTAGTTGGTATATTCTGATTGCACCGATTATCGGTGTAATCTCGGTTTTGTTCGCGTTTTTCCGATCCAAGCAGATCGCGGGACAAAGCGCGGGAACCGATCGCATGAAAGAAATTTCCGGATTTATTCATGACGGTGCAATGGCATTTCTGGCGAGGGAATACAAAACCCTCATTATTTTTATTGTAGCATTAGTTGTTGTATTGGCGTTTGCCATTAACTGGATGACGGCGTTCTGCTATCTGATCGGTGCGTTGTTTTCCATGCTAGCCGGCTATATGGGTATGCAGGCGGCAACCAAAGCCAATGTAAGAACGGCCAATGCGGCACGTGAGTCCGGCATGGGCGCGGCCCTCCAGCTGGCCTTCTCCGGCGGAGCCGTTATGGGACTGACCGTTGTCGGTCTGGGCGTGATCGGCGTAAGCGTGCTCTACATCATTTTCCAGGATCCGCAGATTATCACGGGCTTCAGCCTGGGTGCCTCTTCCATCGCGCTGTTTGCGCGTGTTGGCGGCGGTATTTATACCAAAGCAGCAGACGTTGGCGCAGACCTCGTCGGTAAAGTCGAAGCGGGTATTCCCGAAGACGACCCCAGAAACCCCGCTGTTATTGCCGATAACGTAGGCGACAATGTGGGTGACGTAGCCGGCATGGGAGCCGACCTCTTCGAATCCTATGTAGGCGCGATTATTTCCGCCATCACGCTGGGAATTCCGGCCTTTGGCCAGGCCGGCGTGGAATTTGCACTCGCTTTGTCGGGTGTGGGTGTACTTTCGTCGATCATCGGCATCTACTTTGTCCGTGGAGACGACAATCCGCAGAAATCCCTTAACATGGGAACTTTCTCCGGCTCGATTATTACATTGATTGCCGCGTTTTTCTTAAGCCGCATGATCCTGGGTTCGCTTCGTCCGTTTGTGGCGATCGTTGCCGGTCTGGTCGTCGGCTTGATTATCGCGCAAATCACGGAATACTATACTTCCGACGCGTACAAACCCGTGCGTAAAATTGCACGTGAATCCGAAACCGGTGCCTCCACGACGATTATCTCCGGTCTGGGCGTAGGTATGCTTTCCACCGCCGGCCCGATCCTGGTTATCGGCGTAGGGATTCTGATTGCGTTCTTTGCTTCCAATGGTGGGACCAATTCTGTAGAAGGTCTGTACGGGATTGCCCTGGCTGCCGTCGGTATGCTTTCCACGGCAGGGATGACGATTGCCGTTGACGCTTACGGCCCCATTGCAGACAATGCCGGCGGGATTGCCCAAATGGCCGATCTCCCGGAAGATGTTAGAAATATCACCGACCATCTGGATTCAGTCGGTAACACAACGGCAGCGATTGGGAAAGGATTTGCGATCGGTTCGGCGGCTCTGACAGCGCTGGCCCTGTTTGCATCCTACACGCAGGCAGTTGGACTGACAGCTATCTCTCTTACATCGCCTACCGTTATTGTAGGCCTGTTCATCGGCGGTATGCTGCCGTTCCTCTTCGGGGCATTAACCATGGATGCCGTGAGCACATCGGCCAATGCCATGATCGAGGAAGTGCGCAGACAGTTCCGCGAATTCCCCGGCATTATGCAAGGGACCCAAACCCCGGATTACAGCACCTGTGTAGATATCAGCACAAAAGCCGCACTGAAGGAAATGATCATTCCCGGCCTTTTGGCTGTGGTTGTTCCGGTGGCCATCGGCTTGCTCCTGGGAGCCGAAGCACTGGGCGGCCTGCTGGGCGGTTCGTTGATCACCGGCGTTCTGATGGCGATCTTTATGGCCAATGCCGGCGGTGCCTGGGACAATGCCAAAAAGTATATTGAAAGCGGCGAACACGGCGGAAAAGGTTCAGATGCCCACGCGGCAGCCGTTATCGGCGATACCGTCGGCGACCCCTTCAAAGATACGTCCGGCCCGTCCATGAACATCCTGATCAAACTGATGACGATTGTAGCACTCGTATTTGCCGGCCTGTTCGGCGAAGGACTGCTCTCCCTCTTTTTCTAAATAAAACAGCTGAGACCGCCTTCGGGCGGTCTTTTGTGTTTTTTGGGTATATCAAGGGGTAGGAAGAAAAACGAGGTGACTATGAAATTACGACAGCTGATTACAGCTTATTTGAAAGACTCGTCCTATCAGCCCATGACGCGGGAAGAACTGGCGGACGCGTTTGAAATTTCCCACAATAACGAAGAAATGTTCTTTGCGCTTTTGCGTGAGCTGGAGCGGGAAGGCCGGCTCCGGTTTACAAAAAAGAACCGGATTATGCTGCAGCGGCCGCAGGCGGTTAGGGGGACCCTTTCTGCCAGTGATCGGGGCTTTGCCTTTTTCATTCCGGAAGACGGTTCGGAAGATGTATTCATCCCGGCACACAGCCGAAAAGGGGCCATGGATGGCGACACGGTCGAGATCCGTATTACCGAAGTCCCGGAAGGCGACAAAAACGCCGTCGGCAAGGTGCTGCGCGTACAGGAACGCGCTCGAAACGAAATCGTCGGTACGGTGCACAAAAAGCGCAAGTTCGGTTTTGTAACGCCCGATGATACAAAATTTGACGCAGATATTTATCTGCCCAAGGCGCAGCTGAAAGGCCTGGCAGAAGGCGACAAGGTCGTGGTAAATGTAAAATACGGAAAAGGCGACCGCGGCCCCGCAGGGGAAGTCACCGAACGCATCGGAAAGAGCGACGCCCCCGGTGTCGATATCACCGCCATAGCGCGTACCTTTCAGTTGCCGCATACGTTTTCCAAACGGACGCTTCGCGAAGCGCAGATGCTGGATGCACAGATCGACCCGACCGGGCGCACCGACTACCGGGACGATTTCACCGTTACGATCGACGGGCCGGACGCCAAGGACTTTGACGATGCGATCGGTATTGAAAAAGACGGGGATGCGTATATACTCCGTGTGCATATTGCCGATGTCGCCCATTATGTGAAGCCGGCTTCCGCGCTGGATAAAGATGCCTACAAACGTGGCAACTCCGTTTATCTGCTGGACCGGGTCATCCCGATGCTCCCGGAGCGCTTGTCGAATGATCTGTGTTCATTGCGTCCGGATGAGGACCGCTATACGCAAACGGTCGAAATGCGGATCGATACAAAAGGCAATGTGCTCGACTATCAATTGCATGAGTCGATAATACGAAGCGATTACCGCCTGATCTACCCGGATGTATCGGACTTTTTGGAAGGAAAAGAGCACCCCTTTACGGACCATGCACTGAGGGAGAAGCTGACCCTGATGGGAGAGCTGTACAAAATAGTCGATGCCATGCATACGAAAAAAGGCAGTCTGGACTTTGCCTTTGCGGAAAGTGAAATCCTTCTGGATGATGTGGGCAATCCGCTGGAGGTAAGGCGGGCTGAACGGCGTATTGCCAACAAGGTGATTGAAGAATTTATGGTGCTGACCAATGAAGTGGTGGGGGCGCATTTTGCCCGGCTGGAAATCCCTTTTTTGTACCGGATACACGAGAAACCGACCGAAGAAAAAGAGCGCGCTTTGCGCACGCTGCTGCATAATTTCGGCTATTCCATTAAAGGAAAAGAAGTACACCCGACCGATCTGCAGTGCATTTTAACGGATAGTGAAGGAAAGAAAGAACAGTCACTTTTGCATATGTTTATCCTGCGGTCTTTGTCCAAGGCGCGCTATGAAAGAGAACCCGGGGTGCATTTCGGGCTTGCGACAAAGTTTTATTCGCACTTTACCGCTCCGATCCGCCGCTATTCGGATCTGGTGGTGCATCGTATCTTCAAACGCCATGTGCAAAACAATCCGCCGCGTACCGACAAGCGCATGATTGCCAAATTGGATGAGATCGCCGAACACGTTTCTGAAACCGAACGTATGGCGGAAAATGCCGAGCGTGAAGTGGAAGATCTGAAAAAGACTGAATATATGGCGCAGTTTATCGGAGAAACCTTCGACGGAATCATTACCTCGATCACCTCTTTTGGGATGTTCATCCAATTGGAAAATACGGTGGAAGGATTGATTCACGTGCGCGATCTGGACGGCTATTACGAGTTTAACGAATCCAATTACACTTTAAGCCGCGCAGGTGACGACGACGGCTATCATCTGGGACAAATGGTGCGGATCGTCGTGCATGATGTAGATGTGGACCGGCGGGAGATTGACTTCCGTCTGGCTGCAGGAGGAGAGGCAAATGAAAGTACTGGCGCAAAATAAAAAAGCGCGTTTTTCCTATTTTATTGAGGAGAGCTTTGAAACAGGCATCGTCCTCAAAGGAACCGAAGTCAAGTCGATCCGGCAGGGGAAAGCGAATTTGAAAGAATCCTATGCGCAGGTAAAAGACGGAGAGATTTTCTTGTACGGCTGTCATATCAGCCCCTATGAACAGGGAAATATTCACAATCAGGATCCGCTCCGCCCGCGCAAACTCCTTTTGCACAAAAGAGAGATCAGCCGTCTGGCAGGGAAGGTCAACGAAAAAGGACTCACCCTGGTACCTTTGCAGCTGTACTTAAAGGACGGCCGCGTCAAACTGGAATTAGGGCTCGCCCGCGGGAAAAAGCTGCACGACAAACGGCACACCGAAGCCAAGCGCGATGCGGACCGCCGCATGCGCCGCGCGGTGATGGAAGAAAGATAAAAAATGCTGCGCATTGCAAATAAGCGCAGCATTTTTATATACACTTTTCAATCGGATTGTTTTCGTCTTCGATCCAGCCGGAGAAGCTGCCGGGATAGAGGGTGGTTTGCAGGCCGATTTCATCCAATAGCAGGATGTTCCAGGGAGCGGAAACGCCGGAACCGCAGTAGATGATGAGGGGTTTGTCCGTGGGAAGATTTTGGAAATGGGCGCGGATGGTGTCTTCATCGGGCATCTTGTCTGTGAGGAGATCTTCATACGGATAGGAAAGGGCGGTGGGGATATGCCCCGGTTTGTGATCCATTTCGTCTTTAATGCCTATATAGCGCTCTTTGTCCCGGCTGTCGATCAGGGTGGCTTCTTTGTTTTCTATGAGGCGTTTTACCCCGGACATTTCTATGATCGAGCGGGGATCAAAAGACAGGCCCTTGCCCTTATGGGCCGGTTTATCCGCCGGTGCATCGGTGCCTTGTTCTTTCCAATGCATGGCGGGATCGTACAGGATGACGACATCTTTTACCCCGATGGCTTTCAGCATCCACCAGAGGCGGAAGGCAAACATATTCGGCCCGTTTCCGTAAATGAGCACAGGCGTGTCGGGGGATAGACCCAGATCCATCATGTGATCGGAAAAGGCGTGCATGGCAGGAAGCGGATGGCGGCCCTTGCCGGTGGTCGCATCGCCTGTGAGATCGTCTTTTAAAGTCAGGAAGTGGGAACCCGGCAGATGACATTGTGCAAAGACCGGTTTTTCGGATGCATCATTGCCTGCGAACAGAAACAGGCGATGCGTATGCGCGTGCAGCTTTTCTATTGGTATCAGATTTTTCATGGGATCACCTCTGTGTGGTATCTATACCCGGTTTGGCCGGTAGCTCGTGGGCGGTGCGGTAACTCAGCGTAATAAAGAGTATGCCCCGGTGCACGGTGGCGGAGATGCTGTGGCCCTGTCTGGTCATGAGCAATTGTGCGGTAAAGAGTCCCAGGCCCGAGCTTTGCTCGTTGCGGGTGGTGCTGCCGGAGTAAAAGCGGTCAAACATTTTTTTCTCGTCAAAGGCCCGGCTTTTGGGGAAGCGGTTGGCAAACACGGTGCGGATTTCGTTGCGAACGCGCGAATGGGTCACCCAGGCTTCCTTTTCACCGTATTTTAAAATGTTTTCAATCAGATTGGCATACACGCGCAGCATATCCCGGCCGGACAGAAGTACCGGCGGGGCTGTTTCCAATTTCAGATGCAGGTCGATCCCTTTGTTCTGGAACTCATCATAATAGGACATGAGGATGTCTTCCAGGAGCGTTTTCGGGTCGGCCAATTCAAATTCCATGGTGTAGTCGGGGTCTTCTATTTTTGTCATTTCATAAAAGTCGGAGATGAGTTCCTGCAGGACTTCCGACTTTTGTTTTACGATGGACAGATACTGGGCACCGGCTTCGGTTTGTTCTTGCTGTTCCATCAGGTCCAGATAGCCAATGATAGACGTGAGCGGTGTACGAAGGTCGTGGGTGATACACGTCATCTGCCATTTCAGATTCTGCTGCTGGGTTCGCAGCGCGCGTTCCGAGTCCTGCAGCGTACGGACATAGCGGTTCAGGGAAAGGACGAGCTTTTTGAATATGGACGAAGGAAAATCCAGTCGGAACAGCTGATTGGTGTTCTCCGGCAGTTCCAGCTCGCCGGACTGACGGATAAGCGATGCTGTCTGCATCCGGTAACGGATGAGGATGATGACAAGGGGGATAAACAAAAGATTGATAATAGTTTGCATGGCTTACAACTCACTATGGTTCAGTTTTACCAGGGCAATGCTCAGCCAGAAGGCGGCGTTGGAAAACAAACTGTAAAACAGCTGGACCGGATCGCCGTTCCATGACCGGTTCACCATAAGCACTTCCATGGACTGATAAAAGGGGCTCATGCGGATAAACCAGTCCAATACGCGGTTTAGGCCTGCGGCCAGGCTGAAACCGGCCGGCAAAAAGAAGGCGATAACAAAAAAGGCGGCTACCGACATAGCGACATTCTTCATCAGATACTGCAGAGAAAGCGCAATGGCATGCAAAGGGATCATGAGCAAAAATGCCATGAGCGTATTGTGAACAAGGTATTTCATCAGCGGCCGGATCTCGTTTGGGCTTTGTTTGAACAAAAGCAAACCGATGATCACGGCAATAAGCAATAACAAGACCGCAAACACCAATGCGACAACCAGGCTCATGATATACTGCCCGAGCAGGATCCGCCAGCGCGGGTGTCCCTGTGCACTGAGTTGCAGAAGCATTTGGCGGTCTTTGCTGAAACTCGCGGTAAAGATCGCGGCAAAAACATAAATCCCGAAACTGAGCAGACTGCTCATTACGAAATTATAGGCCATCATACGCTCGGCCGGCGGCATCAGCCGCAAAAAGATGCCGATGGCGACAAGGATGAGCACGCAAATCAGGAAAAAGAACTGCAGAGAGGTTTGGCGCAGCGAACGGTATTTTTCCGAGAGTAAAAAGTTATACATGATCGCCTCCGACTTTTTGCAGAAAGTAGTCTTCCAGCTGTGCTTCCAGGCGGTGTACATCGTACACGCGGATGCCTGAGACAACGAGCGCGCGAATAATCTCGGGGATACTGCCGAACGATTCGTACAAAAGGACATCTTTGTCATTTTCCACACGGAAGTCCGACAGGGAGAACACTTCTTCCAAAATGACGACCACGCGTTCGGGGCTGTCTGTACGGATACGAATGGCCGAACGCATGCTGGCGTCCAGCTCTTCTCTGGTGACTGTATCGAGTATGAGACCGGCGTCCATAATGGCGTAGCGATTCGCAATATGCGCCAATTCGGACAGAATATGACTGGATATGAGTATGGTGATGTGGCGCTCGCGATTGAGCTTTCGTAAAAGCGAGCGGATCTGCACAATACCTTCCGGATCGATCCCGTTGGTCGGTTCATCCAGAAGCAGAAGATCGGGTTCGCCCAGAAGCGACAAAGCGATCCCCAAACGCTGTTTCATTCCCATGGAAAACGCACGAAAGAGTTTTTTTCGTTCATCCATGAGGCCGGTCAGGCGGAGCACTTCTATGACGCTGTCTTTTTCCGCGATACCGCGCTGGATCCGAAAGTATTCCAGATTCTGTTCGGCACTCATATACGGGTAAAAATGCGGGGTTTCAATCAGCGCGCCGATCCGTGCGCGTTGTTTGGTCCGGTCTTTGGAACCGAACAGAAGAATCTGTCCGTCTGTGGGGCGGGTGATGCCCTGTATGAGCTTAAAGAGCGTGGTTTTGCCGGCGCCGTTTTTTCCTACAAGGCCAAAAATGTCGCCTTCGTATACCGTAAGGTCGACATCCTGCAGGGCGTATTTCATCCCGTATGATTTGGTTAATTGTTTGGTTTCAACCGCCGTCAGCATAGGCTTTCCTCTTTTTTGAATTTGTAGCCGATACCCCATACCGTTTCAATGAGGTCCATGCCGGATGCGAGTTTCAGCTTCTGGCGCAGGCGGCTGATATGCACGGTGATGGCGTTGTCGTCCCCGAAATAATTGGTGTTCCAGACCTTGGCATACAGATCGTCGCGGCTGTGCACCTCGTGCGGGGCTTTCATCATCGTGTTCAGTACGGCAAATTCCGTTTGGGTCAGATTGATCGGTGTATCGCCCCAATAGACTTCGTGCGAGGCTTCATCCAAAGAGAGCGATGCGTACTTGTACTGTTGCTTTTGCGGTTTGCTGCGGTACAGACTTTCCCGGCGCAAAGCGGCCCGCACGCGCGCCAGTACTTCTTTTCGCTGAAAGGGCTTGGTGATATAGTCGTCGGCGCCGCTGTTTAAAAGATCGACCTTGTCGGACAAAGACACTTTCCCCGAAATAATAATCACTGGTACGGCGGACAGTTTGCGGATTTCTTCCAAAACCTGCTCGCCGGGCATACGGGGCAGCATAAGATCCAGAAGAACCAGATCCAGTTCGCCGGTGATATAGGGCAGACCTTCCAGTCCGTTCATTGCCTGTATAACAGAAAATCCGTCTTCTTTCAAAAAGGCGGTCAGTAAGTCATTGATTTCTTTATCGTCTTCGATCACAAGAATGACAGATTGTTTCGTGTTCATGTTTCCCTCCGTTTTCTTCTGACACAAGCATCCCATAACCGGATAGAAATAGGCTTTCGATTTTCTTTCAGCTTTGTTATACCCGCTTTCTGTAGTGTTGCAGTCGGGCTTTTTGTAGTACAATGTTAAAGAAAGAAAGGGGATAGTCGAATGCGATCCGATTTTCTCTTATCTGCGACCCCGGCGTCGTTGTTCTATTCGCAACCGGACGGCCTACGCGCCTTTTTGCTGCGACAGACCGATTCCACCAATCGCGTGGCAAAAACGCTATCCCGAAAAGTGGACAGCGCGTTTGTGGTGACCGCGGACTATCAGACACAAGGGCGCGGGACGAAAGGCCGCCGCTTTTATTCGCCGGACGAGAGCGGATTATATTGCAGCTATTGTTTTACGATTCCCATCGAACGGCTCTTGTCGATCACTCCGCGGGCCGCGGTAGCTGCTGCCCGGGCCGTGAGCGACTTCGGCTTTACGCCCCGGATCAAATGGGTCAATGATATTCTGATCGAAAAAAGAAAGATCGCAGGTATCCTGACCGAATCCGTCGTGCAGGAAAACCGTGCCACGGTGATCATCGGGATCGGGATTAATTTATACCCGGCAAGAGAGCTTCCGAAAGAGCTGGCGGATATTTACGGTACGGTATGGCAAACCAAAGAAGAGGCCGACCGCCAGGGCATGCTGAACCGCCTGACCCGGTATATGCTGCAGTATGTAGAAAGAGGGGAGCCTTTTATTACCCCTTACCGTCAGTATTCTGCAGTGATCGGCAAGCCGATCGAGTATTTGCGTGACGGTGTGTGGCATGCGGCGATCGCACAGGAGATTTTACCGGACGGCCGCCTGCTTGTACAAAGCGGCGGGCGCACGGATTATTTATTATCGGAAGAAATACGTTTTAGACAGTGAGAGGAGGCAGAATGAAGTACTATTCCACAAGAAGCCAACAGATTGAGGCAGAGTTTTGTGACGCGGTACAAACCGCGCTTGCGCCGGACGGAGGTTTGTATGTACCGGCGGAGTTTCCGTATTTCCCCAAAGGGCGTTGTGACTACGCGACCCTGGCGGCAAGAATTATTGCGATGTTCAGCGGGCTGGATGAACAAGCCCTGCTGGAGCAGACGATGGAAAATTACGCCGATTTTCCGATTAAGCTGAAAGAGACGGAATCCGGTACTTTTCTGGAACTCTTTCATGGCCCGAGCGGTGCCTTTAAAGATGTGGCACTCACCATGCTCCCCCGGATAGCGACCCTTTGCGGACAGGGAAAAACAACCTATGTTACCGCTACATCGGGGGACACGGGCAAGGCAGCCATGGAAGCCTTAAAGGACCGTCCCGATGCCAAAGTTATGGTTTTTTATCCGAAAGACGGCGTGGCCTTCTATCAGGAACGGCAAATGATTACCCAGGAGGGAAACAATGTGCGTCCGGTCGCGATCGAAGGCAATTTTGACGATGCACAGCGCGCGGTAAAGGAGATTCTTTCTGCCGGGTTCTCCCATGTTTCCAGTTGCAACTCCATCAATATTGCCCGGCTGATTGCACAGATTCCTTATTATTTTTATGCGGCGCAAAAAGCCGATCCGGACAAGCCGCTTATCTTTTTTGTTCCCTGCGGCAATTTCGGAAATATTCTGGCCGGCTGGTATGCCAAGCAGATGGGCTTGCCGATCGAAAAACTGGTTGTGTGCACCAATGAGAATACCGTGCTGCGCGACTTTTTTGAAACCGGCGTCTACGATCGCCGACGGGAACTGGTGAAGACGATATCCCCCTCCATGGACATACTGGTTTCATCTAATCTGGAACGTCTGCTTTATCATCTTATGGGGCCGGAAGAAACGGCTTTGCGCATGATACAATTGGAAGAAGACGGCGTATTTTCCGTGCCGGTAGAGATCCTGTCGGACTTTTCGACCTATGGAGCAACCGAGCGCGATGTGCATATTACAACCAGAACCGTTCTGGATGAGGCCAATTATGTGATCGACCCGCATACGGCCAACGCACGTGTGGCCTGGGAAAAATTCGGCCGGCCGGAGAATGCCATCGTACTGGCTACAGCCAGCCCATCCAAGTTCCCGGAACCGATCGTGCGCATGCTGCAGGATGAAACCTACGGCGCAAGAGGCTCCCTGGAAGAGTTAAAACGCTATGTGGACATTCATCCGGCGGTGGAAGGTATTTTTCAGCGGCCCGTCCGTTTTACCGAAACCATCAAGCCGGAAGAAGCAATGGATGTATTTACGGCATTCCATGAGGAGGAACTATGAAACTGCGACTGCCCGCCACCTCGGCCAATTTAGGTTGCGGATACGACACGCTGGGTCTGGCACTCAGCCTGTACAATACCTTTGAATTCTGGGAATCGGAAACCAATATCTGTCTGGATTCAGACTTGGATCCCGCCGATCATCTCGTTTTCCGGGCGATGCAGGAGGCGCAGCGCACGCTGTCTTTTCCGCAGAAAAACGCCACCTTGCGCGTAGAAACCGGCATTCCGATCAAAAGCGGCTTAGGTTCTTCCGCCGCCTGCGTTGCAGCCGGAATTATGATAGCCTTTTTATTGCAGGGAAAAAAGATCGACAAAAACCAGGTGCTTTCGATCGGAACCCAGATCGAAGGGCATCCGGATAATCTGGCCCCTCTTTTATACGGCGGTCTGACAGCGGCACTGGCGTCGGAAACCGGCGTTTTCGCACAGGCATTCCCGATAGATGCATCCATTGAACCTCTGATCGTGGTCCCGCGTTTTTCTTTTTCCACAGAAGAGGCAAGACGTGCGCTCCCCGAGCAGATCCCGGTAGAAGATGCGGTGTTTAATCTCACCCGGATCGGCCTGCTGATCGGCGCTTTGGGGGAAGGAAATCTGGACGATATCGATACGTTTACAGAAGATCGCCTGCATGAGCCGTATCGCCTGCCTCTATTGCGCGAATTGGATCCGAATTACCGGCGCGTGCGGGAAAAAATGCGCACGCTGGCAAAAGGGGTCAGCCTGAGCGGGGCGGGGCCGTCTCTCATTGCCTTTACACAGGATGCGGACGCACGCGATACCATGCGCGAATGGCTGCAGGCAGAACAGCTGGACTACGAGGTTCCGAATGTCGGAATTGAACGGATCGGTTATCGCCTGGAGACACAATAGCAAAGAAGGAAGATAAAAATGAACATACATGTGATCCCCTGTTTGGATACCCGGGACGGCCGGGTGGTAAAAGGGGTACAGTTTACCAATATCCGTGATGCCGGCGATCCCGCGGCCTGCGCAAAGGCCTATGAACAAGCCGGGGCCGACGAAATTGTCATACTGGATATTTCCGCCACCACGGAAGGAAGACAAACCGTAACCGAAACGATTGAAAAAGTGGCTGCTGCCGTTTCCCTGCCGATTACCGTAGGCGGCGGGATCCGCTCGGTAGAAGAGGCCCGGCGGGTGATTGCAGCCGGTGCCACGAAAGTGAGTATCAACTCCGCTGCAGTGACGCGGCCGGAACTGATTCAGGAATTGCGAGAAGCGTTCGGGAAAGAACGGGTCGTTGTTGCGATTGATATTGCCAATACGAAAGACGGCTGGAGCGTTCTGACCAAAGGCGGTGGACACGATACGGGAATCGACGCGGTTTCCTGGGCGAAAGAAGCGGAAGAACGCGGGGCCGGCGCCATTTTGTTGACGAGTCTGGATCAGGACGGCGCGCAGACCGGCTATCATATTGCAGCCACCCGAGCCGTGGCGGAAGCCGTACAGATCCCGGTGATTGCATCCGGCGGGGCCGGCAGACTGGAACATTTTGCCGAAGCCGTGCTGGAAGGAAAAGCCCGGGGAGTATTGGCGGCGTCTTTATTTCACGATGGCGTACTGACCGTGCGCGAGGTAAAGGAATATCTCCGGAGCTGCGGGATACCGGTTCGATGGGAACGGGATACAAAATGAAGAGAAAGTTCTTTTTCTTCTTTCTCGTTTTTTTCCTGATAGCCTGCACCAAAGAGCCGGCACCCATGACAGAAGAAACCAAAGAAACGGAAACCCTGGCTGCACCGGAAGAAGACAGGCATACGATTTATTTTGCCGGCGGCTGCTTTTGGGGGGTGGAAGCATACTTTTCCGGGATTCCGGGGGTTTTGGATGCCGTATCCGGCTATGCCAACGGCACCGGTGAGGCAAGCTATGCCCGCGTAGTAACCGGCGAAACCGGCTATGCGGAAACCGTGCGCGTGGAATACAATCGAAACGCGGTGTCTTTACCGGTATTGACGACCGCGTATCTGCGCATTGTGGATCCGTATCTGATCAATCAGCAGGGCAATGATATCGGCACACAGTACCGGACCGGGATATATACCGTAAATGAAGAAGATCTGGCTACCGTACAGGCGATACTGAAAAAACAAGAAGAGAAAAAGGGAATCCCTTTTGTGATTGAAACAGAAAGGCTGCAGTCTTTTTACGATGCTGAACCGGAGCATCAGGATTATCTGCAAAAAAATCCTGACGGCTATTGTCATATCGATACCGGGCTGGCCGAAGGGCCGTATCTGCCGGGTGAATGGCCGGTTTATTCCGACAGCGAGGTGAAAGAACGCCTGACTCCCCTGCAGTACAAAGTCACGATGGAAAAAGGCACCGAACCCGCCTTTGACAATCCGTACGATGCGGAATACCGCCCCGGAATTTATGTGGATATCATCAATGGCCGGCCGCTTTTTTCTTCGGACGACAAATTTGACTCCGGCACCGGATGGCCCAGCTTCACCAAAGGGATAACGCCCGATGCATTTACATTGGAAGAGGATCACAGCCTGGGCATGCGGCGGATTGCCGTCAGCGCGAAAGAAAGCCGGGCGCATTTAGGGCATGTGTTCCCCGACGGACCGAAAGACAAAGGCGGTCTGCGCTTTTGTATGAACAGCGCCGCCTTGCGTTTTATTCCGCTGGAAGAAATGGAAAAAGAAGGGTACGGGGATTTTATTCCCTGGATAGAGACCCGCTGAGAAAATGGAATCATTGTAAAGCCGGCTGTCGTGCAATCTTTTGGATCCGGCAGCCGGCCTGCCTTTTTTCTTTACCTGCTTTTTTTCTGTTTTTTCCCTAAACTTAGCATTGAATTCTCGTAAAATGTGTGGTACTATAGTCAAGCAACATTCCGCAAGGAACTTCGTGCTCGCCGAAGTGATGGAACTGGTAGACGTGCCGGACTCAAAATCCGGTGGTGGCAACATCGTGCGGGTTCGACTCCCGCCTTCGGCACCATGCAAGTCGGCGTGTTGGAACTGGTAGACAAGCTAGACTCAGAATCTAGTGTGCATTACGCACGTAAGGGTTCAACTCCCTTCGCCGGCACCAGTAGGAAAAAATCCTCGTTCTTTCGAACGAGGATTTTTTCATGAAATTGGCCGCTTCACGGCCAGTGAAATATTCGCTTTGCGAATGTGAAATAACGACGCACATCGCTTCGCTTGTGCTTGTTATGAAATATTCGGCATGTGCCGAATATGTAAAGGAAATGATTATAATCCGCCGCGCAGCGGCACCGATTTAATACCTGTGCGCGCTGCATGCGCACAAGGTATTTCATCCATCCGCGAAGCGGACGATTTCATTCTCTTTCCATCAATCCCTCTTACAAACCAACTCCCATTATCCCCTATGCTATAATAGAGAAAGCAAAAGGGGAGGGTGTTTCCATGCAGGATACGATGCTGCTGATTGACGGCAGTTCATTGATATTTCGGGCGTTTTACGCATTGCCGCCGCTGATGAATGCGGACGGGCTGTATACCAACGGGGTGTACGGTTTTTTAACCATGTACGAAAAACTGATGGCGCAGTTTGAACCGCGTTATGTGCTGGTGGCGTTTGACCGTTCGTCGCCGACGTTTCGGCACAAGGATTACGAAGCGTATAAAGGAACGCGCCAAAAAGCGCCGTCGGAATTGGCACAGCAATTTGGGATCTTAAAAGAAGTGCTGGATGCCATGGGCGTACCGCAGCTGGATATGGATGGCTATGAAGCGGACGATATACTGGGAACGATGTCCCGTGTGGCCGCAGCCGAAGGGGTTCGCGCCGTACTCGTCACCGGAGACAAAGACTATCTCCAACTCGTGCGGGATCAGGTGCATGTGTATCTGACGCGAAAAGGCATTACCGAAATGGAAATGGTTGACGAGGCGCATTTCAGAGAAAAATACGGCATCGAACCGCGGCAGCTGATCGAGGTGATGGGGCTGATGGGAGATCCCTCCGACAATATTCCCGGGATACCGGGTATCGGGGAAAAACGCGCCATGGAATATATCCAAAACTACGGTTCGATCGAAGGTCTGTATGAGAATATCGACAAGGTTCGGGGACCGAAAACGCAGCAGACGGTGAAGGAGTATCAGCAGCAGGCGCTTCTTTCCCGCAAATTGGCGGAGATCTACCTGCAGGTGCCGATGCAGACCGATCTGCAGGCCTATGTGCTGAAAGAAGAAAACGAGGCGGAAGTCATCCGCTGGTTTGAGCGTCTGGGTTTTCGCAGCTTTGCCAAGAGGCGCACCGACAACAGAGAAGCGGAAAGCTTCACAAAGGCTGCGGTGATTCGTGAAGAAGAAGCCACCGGGCTGCTCGCAGATATCGGGAAAGAAACACTCGCCTATCAGATGCTTTTTGACGATACGTTTTATACCAAGGGAAAGGTGCGCTATGTGCTGTTTGGAAAAGACCGCACGGCGTATCTGGTTCCTGTTACAAATACGGAAAAAACCCGCCCGTTCCTGCAGGCCCTGTTTTCCGAAGGGAAGCGGATCACTTTTGATGTAAAAGAATCGCTGTATCCCTTGCGCGCCTTTGGCGTAGAACCCCGGGCGGAGATCGACGATCTGATGCTGGTGGAATATCTGAACAATCCCGGGCAGTCGGGTGTATCCGTGCAGCAGCTGTCGCGCAATTATCTGCAGGCAGACCTGACCGATCCCAAGGATTTGCTGGGCAAGGGAAAAAACCGGGTCAGTCTGGGAGAAGCCGATGAAACTGCTCTCGCCAATCTGGCGGCGGAAATCGTATGGGCGCTTACGGCGCTGTATGAACCGCTCTTTGAAAAACTGGACAGCATGCAGATGCGGGATCTGTATCATCGTATGGAACTTCCTTTGGCCTATGTGCTGTCCGATATGGAATATGTCGGTTTCCCGATTGACAAAGAAGCGCTGGAAGAACTGGGCAAGGAGTTCACCGCCCGCGTAGAGGCGCTGACAGCACGGATCTATGAAGCGGCGGGACACACGTTCAATATCAATTCAACCAAGCAATTGGGGGAAATCCTGTTTGATGAACTGAATCTGCCTGTGATCAAACGAACCAAGACCGGGTATTCCACCGATATGGAAGTGCTGGAAGCCTTGCAGGACAGTCACGAGATCGTAGCCGATATACTGGAGTACCGCCAGATGCAAAAACTGCAGTCGACGTATGTGGACGGCTTGCTGGCTTCGATTCACGACGACGGCCGGGTGCATACCACGTTTCGGCAAAACATTGCAGCCACGGGACGGCTTTCTTCCACCGAGCCGAATATTCAGAATATCCCGGTGCGATCGGATGAAGGGCGAAGACTGCGCAAAGTCTTCGTGGCAAGTCCCGGCAGAACCTTGCTGGATGCCGACTATTCCCAGATTGAACTGCGCATATTGGCGCATCTGGCACAGGATGATGTGATGATCGGGGCATTTGCCGATCAAATCGACATTCATACCAAAACCGCGGCGGAAGTGTTTCATCGGGAACTGGATGCGGTGAGTCCGTTGGAACGCTCCCGTGCCAAAGCCGTAAACTTCGGTATCGTGTACGGGATCAGCGACTACGGACTGTCCCGGGATCTGAAGATTCCGCGCGCGGAAGCCAAGGAGTATATCGATAATTATCTGGACACCTATCCCGCGATCAGGGCGTATATGAAAGAGATTGTGGAGAAGGGGAAAGAGGACGGTTTTGTGGAAACCATTCTGGGCCGGCGCCGCTATATCCCGGAACTGGAAAGTAAAAACCGGAATATTCGGGGCTTCGGAGAACGCATTGCCCTGAACACCCCGATACAGGGTTCGGCTGCGGATATAATCAAAATCGCGATGATCGGCGTTTCCCGTCGTCTGCGGGAAGAAGGACTGCAATCACAGCTGCTTTTGCAGGTGCATGACGAACTGATCATCGACACGGCACCCGGCGAAGAAGAACAGGTAGAAGCGCTTGTAAAGGAAGTCATGCGGGGTGCAGCACAGCTGTCGGTGCCTTTGGTGGTGGATGCAAACTTCGGGATCAGCTGGTATGACGCAAAATAAGCGGATTGTAATTACCGGGGGGATTGCGACGGGAAAAAGCACCGCTTCCGCCTTGCTGCGGGAAGCGGGCTATCCCGTGATCGATGCCGATGTGATTGCCCGGGGTTTGCTCGACCCGGAAGAGGCGGCCTACCGGGAAGTAGTTGACACGTTTGGGCAGAATATAGTACAATCGGACGGTTCCATCGACAGAAAGAAACTGGGCGCAATCGTTTTTTCGGATGCGAAACAAAGAGAGCGCCTAAACCGGATTACGCATCCGCGTGTGGCGGAAAGAATCGACGAAGAACTGACGGCTCTCCAAGATGAACCGCTGGTATTTTTGGATATTCCTTTGTATTACGAAACCGAAGGCCTGCCTTCGTTTCCGGTTTGGTTGATTTATATCCCCGAAGATTGCCAGCTTGCGCGCTTAATGAAACGCGACGGACTCAGCGAGGAACAGGCACGTGCGCGAATGGCATCGCAAATGGGTATAGAAGAAAAACGAAAACGGGCACAGCGCATCGTCGATAACTCCAAAGACATCGGCGCTTTGGCGAGAGCATTGCAACAAGCTGTCAAAGAGGAGCGTGCCGACGGAGAATAAACCATGCATATAATAAAACGAATCGGCGCCTGGCTGGCCGTACTGATCAGCGTTTTAGGGATTGCATCGCTGGTGTTTGCGTGGCAGTATGCGCAGACGCGACCGGTGTATCACGCTTCTCTGATTCATCAATACGCCGATACCTACCGCCTGGATCCGAATCTGGTTATTGCGGTGATAAAAACCGAATCCGATTTTCATACCGATGCCGTGTCACCGATGGATGCGCGCGGCTTAATGCAGATCCTGCCGGATACGGCTGAATGGATTGCCAGGGAACTGGACGAAGAAGACAGCTATCAGATAGAGGATCTGTTTGAGCCGGACACCAATATCCGCTACGGCACGTTTTATCTGCGCTATCTTTTGGATCATTTCCGCAATACCGATCTGGCCATTGCCGCCTATAACGGAGGCATGGGCAATGTGACGCAGTGGATCGATGAGGATACGATCACCAAAGAAGGCGAGAATATGCACAGCATTCCGATCGACGAAACGCGGGACTATGTGCAGAAGGTAAATACGAACCGGGAAATGTATGAACGCCTGTACGGAAACCAGCTGCCGGAAGAGGATGGAAAGAAACCGACCTTTCACGCAGTGGCTGAAAATTACAAGTTTCTGTTCGATTGGTTTTTTACCGCGCGTTAGTTTGTAAATTTTTGTTGAAATCCAGATTAAAATGCGCTATACTTTATGATGCTGACCTAAACACGCAGAAGTGGTGGAATTGGTAGACACGCTATCTTGAGGGGGTAGTGGGCATCGCTCATGGGGGTTCGAGTCCCCCTTTCTGCACCAACAGAGGGTCACACAACAGGGAAGAACCTGCACGGGTTCTTCCCTGTTTTTTTGTGCGGGCAGCCGGCTATCTTTAGATGTTCTTAAGATAGGCTTTCTTTGAAACATAGTTTGGCCTCTTATACTGAAAGCAGAACAGGAGGTGCAGACCATGCTGACCATAAAAAATCTGACCAAAGTGTATGACAAAAAGACGGTGGTGTCCGGTGTGAGTTTTACGGTAGGGCGCGGGGAGGCTTTTGCTTTGTTAGGCTCCAATGGAGCCGGTAAAACAACAACCATAAGGATGATCCTGGGCCTGGCAAAAAAGACGGCCGGAGAGATGGGGATCGGAACGGATGCAATCGGGTATCAGCCGGAGTCTCCCGGTTTCCCGCCGTTTCTAACCGGGCGGGAAGTGCTCGAATACTATGCGAAGCTGCAGGGGATGAACAAGGCTGCGGCAAAAGAAGAAGCGAAAAGACTGCTAATGCTCACCGGGCTGGATGACAGCAAAACAAAAACCGGACACTATTCAAAAGGGATGCTGCAGCGTCTGGCCCTCGCACAGGCACTGATCGGTGATCCGGCGCTTTTGATACTGGATGAGCCGACAGCCGGACTGGATGCCGTCGGCCGGGTCGAAATGATTCGTTTGCTGTGCCGTTTGAAAAAGGAAGGTAAAACCATCGTGATCAATTCACACATCCTTTCGGATATCGAACGCATTTGCGATAAGGGACTGCTTTTGGACAAAGGACGGGTGTACAGAAACTGGGACCGCTATGCGGATGAAGGGAAGTCTCTCGAACAGATCTTTATGGAAACCATGGAGGCGGTACAATGATTACTTTGATACAACACGGATTGCAGGAACGGGCCAGACGCCGGGAACTGTTTGTCTTTATTGCTTTGGGCTTGCTCTTGTTATTGTTTTTAGGCTCAGGGAATGCAGCGCTATCTGTAAACGGAGAACCGATCACCGGTTTTACCATGCTGTTTCCCGTGATTATGCACGTGGTGAATGCGACGCTCTGTATTTTGGCTCTTGTGTTGTCGGTGCATACGATCCCGGAAGAGTATCGCAGAAAAACCAGCCACCTGATCTGGGTGCGGGGTATTTCGCAGCCGGCCTATCATTTCTCTTTAGCCCTGGCGAATTTCTTGGCAGTGGCTTTGGCCGGGTTGATTCTGTACGGGGCGGTAGGTCTGTATCTGGTAAAAAACGGGGAAGGCGCCCGTTTGGGTGCACTGCTTTTGTCTTTTGGCATGCTGAGTATTAATACCGGGATTATAACGTCTCTTACCAGTGTTTTAAGCATTGTATGGCCGCCGCTTGTAGCCGGTTTATTATCCTTTTTTGTCCTTCTTGCAGGGATACTGCACCCCGTTTTGGAATGGGTCAGCTATTGGTTTGACGGGTGGACGGCAAGTGTACTGCGGGCAGTGCTGCGGATCACACCGGATTTAGATGCGATCCGTTCGATGGCAACGGGGCTCATACAGGGTACGGCACCGGATTGGCATGGCTTGTTTACTGCCTTGTTGTGGCTGTACGGGATCTCTTTACTGTTTTTTGTACTGCGGAAGAAAGAGGCATAGCATGAAAACAAAAATCATTTTGCTTGTAACGGGACTGCTCCTGCTCACGGGCTTTTTCGGGACGAGTAAGCAGGCGCTTTCGGAAAGAAATGTGGCCATCTACGAAAAGGCACTTTCTTTGGAAGATACAATAGATACGGGATTTTCCGGCTATGTGTTTTCTGCGGTGCCGGTGCGCTTTTTTGCCGGCGATGCGGATTATGTAAGAAAGGGCGATACCTTTGTAAAACAGAAGCCGCTTTTTCAGGTACTGGCAGCGACCGCGCTTTTACATGAGGGAAATTATACGCTGATTGTACCGACGGTGGAAATGATGGAAGGGGTTTTTTCGCTTCTGTCACCGCCCGACACCCAATATACCGATACCTTGCATGCGGCGGTTTTGTGGCACGAAGGCTTTCACGCGTATCAGTTGGAGAACTATGAAAACCAGGTAACCGCACTCCCCGGCTGCGGGGCGGAAGACAGTGCTTTTCAGCCGGCCGATGCGAACGAAGCGGCGCGCGCCCTGTTTATGGATGGACTGAAGGCCCTGCATCAGGCGGTGAACGAAGAAGATCCTCAAAAGATACGGACCTATGTTAAAACCTTTGTGCAGCTGGCCGAAGAACGGGATGCGCTTTTACCCGAAGAAACACAGGCGGCAGAACGGTTTAAGGAAACCGTGGAGGGCACCGCCTACTTTGTGGAAATGCGCGCAACCGAAGCGATGGGAGAGGATATTTCCGCGTATACCGATCTGCCCGCCTTCTATACAAACGGGCCCGGAAAGTACTATAATTCGGGTAGAATGATGTGGATGATCCTGAACAAACTGGATCCTGTACGAATGGAATCGTACGATTTTTCCCTCCCTCTGCGTACAATCATGGAGGAGATAGCAAAGGAGTAATCATGCCCTATACCGTGCTGGCGGCAGACGATGAAGCGGAACTTCTGGATGCGCTGGAATTATTTTTTATTAAGGAAAACATACAGTTCATAAAAGCTAAAGACGGAAAAGAAGCGCTCGAGATGTTTTTGGAGCACCGTCCGCATCTGCTACTTTTGGATATTATGATGCCGGAACCCGACGGCTTTCAGGTGCTGCGTGAAATCCGCAAGCACAGCCATGTGCCGGCCATTATGGTGACGGCACGCGACAGAGACTACGACAAAATTCTGGGGCTCAGTTTGGGAGCGGATGACTATATCACTAAGCCGTACAATCCCATGGAAGTGGTAGCGCGGGTCAAAGCGCAATTGCGCCGCAGCTACGATTATCTATCCGAAGAAAAAGAAGATGGGTTGCGTGCGGGCGATCTTTTGCTGAACCCGCGGTCTGCACAGGTGACAAAAGACGGGGTAGTCCTGAATCTGACCAAAACCGAGTATCTGATTCTGCAGTTTTTCATGGAAAACGCCGGCCGCGTTTTAACACGCAGACAGATCTATGAGGCCGCCTGGGAAGACAGCTATATGGGGGATGAGGCAACGGTGATGGTACACATCAGCAATCTGCGCGCAAAAATCGAGGACGATCCGAAAAATCCGGTGCAAATCAAAACGATAAAGGGATTGGGGTACCGCTGGGAGAAAAAGCTATGAAACGCATGCGCCTGTTTCCCAAACTGATGCTGAGCTTTTTTCTGTTTGCGCTGGCGGTTCTTCTGGCTCTGATGGTTTCTCTGGTGTCGACCGGCTGTTTTATCATCGGGGAAACCGAGGAGTGGGGCGCGTATGCCGTCATGGACGATACAGGCGAACCGGTGGATCCGGAACGCGTGTACCGCTTAAACGGCTGGATCGAAAAAATCGATGCGGACAATGCGGTGGTAGCGGTTTATGGCGACAAAAGAAACGACGCGCAACGGTATACACAAACCGAGCTGACAGAGCTGATCGGAGCCGGGGAGACAAAAAATACCTGGGTCGGTTTTTTGTCGGCCGAACAAAACGGCATGCGTCTTTTAACCCTGTACCAACGAAATGATATCGGCCTGCAACCGCAACTGAATATTTCCTCAGAAAACACAGACGCTTCCTGGGTGCGTATCTTTTTCGGCATCTTCGGAACCTTGTTTGTACTGATTATGCTCGGAATGAGTTTCTTTCTGGTCCGCCAGATCCGGCGTCCGTTAAAGACGATCACCGAAGGCCTGCGGCGGGTACGCGAAGGGGAAGAGGGCGTGCAATTGGATTTTACGGCGGAAGCCGATTTTAAGGAAATCCGCGATACTTTTAATACCATGACGAAGGCCATGAAACAGCAGCAGGAGGAAAAGAAAGAAGCAGCCAAAAAAAGGGCCCGGCTGCTGCTGGAGCTTTCTCACGATATCCGTACGCCGGTGGCAACGGTTAAAAGCATAGCTACGGCGCTTTCGGAAAACCTCGTTCCACAAGATGACAAGCCCCGCTACTATCAGGTTATTACCGAGAAGGCGGACCGGATCGGTGAATTATCGGAAAGCCTGTTTACCATGCTCAAAATGGAAGACAAAGAAGCCGTGCCCCAAAAAGAGAATACCGATATTTGCGAGCTGGTACGAGAAGTCTGCAGCCATTATTACAGCGAAATGGAGACGGCCGGTCTGGAATTTACCGCAGATCTTCCGGATCAGGCGCTCCCCCTCTCGATGGACAGGCAACTGATGGCCCGTGCGATCGGGAATCTGATTGAAAACGCCATCTATTACAATCAAACGGGAAAAGCGATACAAGTAGAGGTAAAAGAGGAGACGGCGGCGCTTCACATCCGAGTTTTTGATGACGGGCAAATGATTCCGCCAGAGGACCGCCCGCATTTGTTTGACGCTTTTTCCCGCGGAGACCGCGCCCGCACAAGCCGGGGCGGCACCGGTTTGGGGCTGTCCATAGCCAAAACCATCACGGAAAAACACGGGGGGACGATCCTTTACCGAGCAGAAAACGGAAATAGTTTTATCATCACGCTGCCCCTGACCCGGTAAACGCAGAAACCGCCTGAAAAAAGGCGGTTTTCTGTATGTAATTCTCTTGACAAGTGTCGTTGTATGTAATATATTACATACAGAAAATGCGAACCAATTGTAGCGTAAAAAAAGTGCCCACTGTGAACCGAGAGAAAGGACAATGAGTATGAAGCAAATCAACATTACCAGTCAGGACAATATCAAGCACGCGTTTGATATTTCGTTTCTGAATGAAGACCGTGCCAAAGAAATTGCTGCGTATCACCAGGCGTTTCCCATGTATAAGGAGACACCGCTGGTCCGTTTAAGTAATTTGGCCAAACGACTGCATGTAGGAGATATTTTTGTAAAAGACGAGTCGCATCGTTTCGGCCTGAATGCGTTTAAAGTATTGGGCGGCAGCTATGCGATCGGACGGATTGTAGCCGACAAACTCGGTATGGACCTGAAGGATCTTCCGTTTGAGCGTTTGATCTCCGATGAGATCCGGGACAAATTAGGGGAAATGACTTTTGTCACCGCAACCGACGGGAACCACGGACGCGGCGTTGCCTGGACGGCCAATCAATTAAAACAAAAGAGCATTGTTTTCATGCCCAGAGGAACGGCGCAGGAACGCGTAGAAAACATTGAAAAAGAAAACGCTACGGTAACGGTTTTAGATAAAAATTACGACGAATGTGTACAAATCGCCAATGCTTTGGCAGAAGAAAACGGGTATGTATTTGTACAGGATACCGCGTGGGAAGGTTACGAAGAAATCCCCGCGTGGATTATGCAGGGCTATATGACCATGTCCTACGAGATCTATCAAAGCCTGGAAGAGCAAAAAGTACAACCGACACATATCTTCCTGCAGGCGGGTGTGGGTTCTTTGGCAGCGGCTGCGGTCGGTTTCTTTGCCAATGTATATCCGGGCGACAAAAAACCGGTGTTCACGATTGTGGAACCGGATGTGGTGGACTGCCTGTTCCAGTCGGCCAAGAAGCAGGAGCGCGTACTGATCGGCGGCGAATACTCCACGATCATGGCCGGTCTTGCCTGCGGCGAGCCGAACACAACCGCGCTGAATGTACTGTGGGATTATGCGGAACACTTCCTGTCCGCAGGGGACTCCTTTGCCGCACACGGCATGCGTCTTTTGGGCCATCCCATGACCGGCGATGAAAAAGTCGTATCGGGCGAAAGCGGTGCAGCACCGTTTGGCGTAATTACGAAAGTGCTTGCAGAAGAAAACTATGCAGATATCAAAAAGGAATTGGGACTGAACGAAGATTCGGTTCTGGTATTCATCAGCACCGAAGGCGACACCGACCGCAAAAACTACGAAGATATTGTTTGGGACGGCAAGTACCCGAGTGTAGAAGACTAATACAAACGAAAAGACAAGAAGGGGGCATACTATGAGCAATACGGAAAAACAAGTCGTTGAACTGACCCAGGCACTCATTCAGCAACCGAGTTCATCGGGAGAAGAAAAGGGTGTATCCGACGAATTAGTGAAGTTTTTGAAGCCAATGGTTTCGACAAAGTCCATGTAGACCGCTACGGAAACACGATCGGCACGATCACCGGAAAACGTCCGGGCCAGAAACTGCTTTTCGACGGCCATATGGATACCGTACCGGTTACCAATCCCGATGAGTGGATTCATCCTCCGTTTGGCGGAGAGATCCACGACGGCAAAGTATACGGCCGTGGTGCGTCCGACATGAAGGGCGCGATTGCCGCTATGGCTGTGGCCGCAGCGGAATTCAACAAAGCAGTGGACGGCGATTTCGCCGGCGAGATCAACGTAGCCGGTGTCGTGCACGAAGAATGCTTTGAAGGCGTTGCAGCAAGAGAGATCAGCGCTTATGTAAAACCGGACTATGTCATCATCGGGGAAGCATCCCGCGGCAATGTAAAAATCGGACAGCGCGGCCGTGCGGAAATCAAAGTGGAAGTGTTCGGAAAACCGGCACACTCCGCCAATCCGGAAAAAGGCATCAACGCCGTGTACAAAATGTGCAAAATCATTGAAGAAATCCGTAAGTTGGAACCCACACATCACGATGTTCTGGGCGACGGCATTCTGGAACTCACCGACATTAAGTCCAGCCCGTATCCCGGCGCGAGTGTTGTACCGGAACATTGCATGGCGACCTATGACCGAAGACTGTTAACCGGCGAAACCCCGGAAGGCGTAATCAAACCCCTGCAGGATCTGGTGGATCGCATGATGCAGGAAGATGACGAGTTAAAAGCAAAAGTCAGCTACGCAACGGCGGAAGAAGTCTGCTTTACCGGCGATACGATTCAGGGCGAACGTTTCTTCCCGGGCTGGCTCTTTGACAAGGAAGAACCCTGGGTACAGGATGTGGTAACCGAACTGAACGAACGCGGTTTAACACCGGAAGTCACCCAGTACAATTTCTGCACCAACGGCAGCCACTATGCCGGGGAAGCAAAAATCAAAACCCTCGGCCTCGGACCGTCGCAGGAAAATCTGGCGCACACCGTCAACGAGTATATTGAAATTGAACAATTGAATCTGGCCGTCGAATCCTATCAGGGGATTATGAAGGCGCTTTTGAAATAACGAAAAAGACCGGCTGAAAGTCGGATGAAAAATCCGTGGAGATCCACGGATTTTTCCCTATGGAAACGAACGGAAAGGACAAAATATGAACGATTTGCTTATTCAAAACGGCCGGATTATCGACGGAACCGGCGCGCCCGCCTATACGGGTTCGCTTCTGATCCGGGACGGAAAAATTGCAGCGATCAATCCGGAAAACATACCGGAAACGGCTCGTGTGATTGATGCGAAGGGCCGCATCGTGGCACCGGGATTTATTGATACGCACTCGCATTCATCTCTGATGGTGAATGTGGAGCCGATGCTCTCCCCGAAAATCTATCAGGGCATCACCACAGAGATTCTTGCACAGGACGGCATGGGACCGGCACCGGTAAATGAAGAGACGATAGCGCCCTGGAAAAAAGCCATGTCCGGACTGGAAGGCGAATGGGATTTCGACTGGAACTGGAAAACGGTCGACGAATACCTGAATCAGGTGGATACGCTGCCTCTGGGACCGAATCTGGCGTATCTGGCACCGCACGGCAATCTTCGCATGGTCGTTATGGGACTGGACAATCGCAAACCCACCCGGGACGAGCTGGAAGAAATGAAAGAGGAATTGCAAAAAGCCTTTGATGCCGGCGCCTATGGCATGAGCACCGGTATGATTTATCCGCCCTGTGTCTACGCGGATACGAGTGAGTTTATCGAACTCGGCAAAGTCATAGCAAAAAACAACGGCGTATTTGTTACCCATCAGCGCTCGGAAGCGGACGCGATTTTAGAGTCTATGGACGAAATCATCGAGATCGGCGAAAAGAGCGGCTGCCGTGTGCACTTCTCGCACTTCAAATGCTGCGGCAAGAACAACTGGGACAAAGTGCCCGCCATTTTGCAAAAGCTGGACGATGCCAAAGCAAAGGGCATTCACGTCTCCTTCGACTCATATCCCTATGTAGCGGGTTCTACCATGATGAGCGTCATTCTGCCGCCGTGGGCGCATGACGGCGGTACGGAAAAACTGCTCGAACGCCTGAATGACGAAGAGCAGCGCGCCAAAATGAAAGAAGATATTAAAAACGGGATTCCCGGCTGGGATAATTTTATTGACTTTGCCGGATTTGACGGCATTTTCATCACCTTTGTCAAAAACCCCGAATCGGAACAGTATGTAGGGCTCAGTCTGCAGGAACTGGGAGACAAAACCGGCAAGGTACCGCTGGATGCGATTTTCGACCTGATCCGGGATGAAGAGAATATCATCGGCCTGGTCGACTTTTACGGCACGGAAGACCATATCAAGGAATTCCTGCAGCGACCGGAACAGAATGTCTGCACCGACGGGATTATCGGCTCCAAACCGCATCCGCGCCTGTATGGTGCGTTTACGCGCGTGCTGGCCAAGTATGTGCGTGACGAAGGCGTGGTTTCTTTGGAGGAAGCCATTCGCAAGATGTCCGGCAAACCGGCGGAAGTACTCGGCATGAAAGACCGCGGGCTCCTAAAAGAAGGCTATGCCGCAGATGTTCTGCTCATTGATCCGCAAACTGTTCAGGACAAGGGCAGCTATACCGACCCGAATCACCTGGCCGAAGGGATCGACTACTCCATGGTAAACGGAACGATTATTATTGAAGAAGGCCGGCAGATAGACGGACGCGCCGGACAGGTTTTGCGTTTCGACAGAACCCGTTAAATGATAAAACATTCTCGTTTGGCAGGGCAGGCCGCCGGTGAACAACTGGCGGCTTGCCGTTTTCGCTGTCTTCTGATGCGATGGAAAAACCTGTGAATGATTGACAAAGACCATAGCATTCCGCTTTGGTCAGGATTCGTCGTTTGGCAAGTGTTTACGCCATTCCGGCGTTTACAAACGTTTTAAACAATGGTAGAATTGTTTGTGCAAGTTCATCGATTTTCCGTTAAGCGAGTAAAGGAAAACGAATGCGGGAGGCATTGGCAAATGCAAACCGTTTTTTGCACAGGAAAAAAGAGAAAGAGGTGGAGATTTTGGATCTGAAAAATCTGACTTTCCGCGGGGGCGTGCACCCCGACGGCAATAAAGATTTATCCAATCAGGCCCCGATTACCCGCGCCAAAGAGCCTGCTCTCGTAAGCATATCCATGCATCAGCATACCGGGGCACCTTGTGAACCGACGGTGCAGGTCGGCGATACGGTAAAAATCGGTCAGATTATCGGGAATACCGAGGCGTTTGTATCGGCGCCGATTCATGCAAGTATTTCCGGAACCGTAAAGGAAATAACAACGATCACGACCCCGACCGGTATGAAAACCAAAGCCGTAGTGATTGAAAACGACGGGCGTGAAGAACTCGGATACATAGAAATGGACAGAAAGCTGGAGGATCTTTCGGCCGATGAGCTGAAAAAGATCGTCCGCGATGCTGGCATCACGGGTCTGGGCGGTGCTTCGTTTCCCGCGCATGTGAAATTTGCTCCGCCGGCGGATAAGCCGATCGATTCGGTGATTATCAACGGATCCGAATGTGAACCGTATCTCACGGCCGATCAGCTGACCATGCAGACCTGGCCGGAGAAAATCATTCGTGCGCTGGAAGCGATACTCAAGATTCTGGGCGCACCAAACGGCTATATCGTCATCGAAGACAATAAGCCGGAAGCCATAAAGGCTATGCAGGACGCTGCTGCCGGGCATGCCAATATCCAGGTGGCTGCGCTGAAAACCAAATATCCCCAGGGCGATGAGAAACGCGTCATCGATGTCGTCTTGAACCGTCAGGTTCCTTCGGGCGGACTGCCGATGGATGTCGGAGCGGTGGTATCCAATGTGAGCACAGCGATCGCCGTACACGATGCGGTGTATCGCAACAAGCCCTTGTATGAGCGTGTGATCACCCTGACCGGCCATGCTTTGGCGGAACCGAAGAATCTCATCGTCAAGATGGGCACACCGCTGGAAGAACTGATCGAACAGGCGGGCGGCTTCCGGGAAACACCGGGCAAAATTATCTCCGGCGGACCGATGATGGGGATGGCCCAGCCGACGCTACATACGTTTACGATCAAAGGGATGGGCGGATTACTGGTTCTGACCGAAGAAGAAGCGAAAAAACCGAAAACGTCCAATTGCATCAACTGCGCACGCTGTGTGGAAGCGTGTCCGGTTCGTCTGGAACCTTTGCAAATTGAACGGGCGGTCAATGCGCTTGACTTTGACCGGGCAGAAGCCTACCGGCCGCTGGACTGCATTGAATGCGGTGCCTGCTCCTATACCTGTCCTGCCAAACGACCGCTGGTGGAAGCCATTCGCCTCGCGAAATACGAAATTCGCGCCAAGATGCAGAAAGCCAGATAGGGGGAACATAGTTTATGGAACAGAATCTAAAAACCGGGGTTAACCTGGAAAATCTGCTGAGCGTATCGTCGTCGCCGCATATCCGTTCAAGCGAAACGGTACAGCGTATTATGCTGGATGTGATTATTGCTCTTATTCCCGCATCCATTGTCGGCATTTATTATTTTGGTATAAAAGCAGCGATCATACTCGCTTTGGCTATTGTCGCAGCCGTTGTGTCCGAAGCCGCTTTTCAGAAAGCAAGAAAACAGGAAATCACGGTTTCCGACCTGTCGGCGGTTGTAACGGGTCTTTTGCTCGGACTGAACATTCCTTCTTCGGCACCCTGGTATGTACCGGTATTCGGTTCGTTTTTTGCCATTGTGGTTGCCAAGCAGCTCTTTGGCGGACTGGGTTACAACTGGGTAAACCCGGCACTGGCCGCGCGTGCGGTTCTCATGCTTTCCTGGCCGGTACATATGGCAAGCTTCACCATGCCGTTTTCCGATGCCACATCGGCCGCAACACCGCTTTCCGGAGGAACCTTCCCGAGCCTGTTTGATATGTTCGTAGGAAAAATGCCCGGTGTGATCGGGGAAGTATCTGCCGCAGCCCTTCTGGTCGGCGGTATCTATCTGCTTGTCCGCGGCGTGATCAAAATTCATATTCCGGCTGTCTATATCGGTGTATGTGCCGTGTTTCTTATGCTGTTCGGTGTTCCTGTGGATCAGGTCCTGCCGCAATTACTGGCAGGCGGTTTGATCCTTGGAGCTTTCTTCATGGCGACCGACTATTCCTCTTCGCCTCTGACCACAAAAGGACAGATTATCTTTGCCGCAGGAGCCGGTTTCCTCACGGCGCTGATTCGTCAGTATGGCGGCATGGCGGAAGGGGTCTCGTATTCAATTCTCTTAATGAATATGGCAACGCCCATGATAGACAAATACACCGTTCCTAAAGTATTCGGGAGTGTGAAAAAATGAAAGACACAGTAAAACTCGCATTGATCCTGTTTGCGTTTTGTGCGGTATGCGCGGGACTTCTGGCCGTGGCAAACGGCTATACCTCGGTTATTATCGCAGAACGCCAGGCAGATCAGCTTACGGATTCGCTGGGCGTTGTGTATGAATCGGCCGATTCGTTTGAAGAAAGCGACCGTGCGAAATTAGCAGAAATTCAGGAAAACAATCCGAATGTACTGAATATATACGATGCCGTACAAGGCGGTACGGTAGCGGGCAATGTCGTTGAAATGCGATCGAGCGGCTACGGCGGCGCGTTCCGTTTCCTGGTCGGTCTGGACCGGGCAACCGGAGCTGTTACCGGATTCAGCATGCTGGAGCATTCCGAATCCCCCGGATTCGGTGCAAGAGCGGAAGAGCCCGCTTTTGCCGAAGGAACCGTCGGCGCCACCTCGGGGGCGGAAATTGAAGCGCTCTCCGGTGCGACGGTAACCACATCGGCGGTTCAGGCAGGTATCGATCAGGCGTTTGAAGCCGTAGGTATGCTGAGCGGGGAACTCACCCAGCTCAGTCCGGAAGAACAACAGGCAGCCAGTCTGCAGGCAGCTTTCCCGGAAGCGGATTCGCTGGAAGAAACAGAAGTCAGCGGTGCCGCACCGGAAGTGGAATCGGTGCATACGGCTCTTTCGGGCGGAAGCCCTGTGGGCCATGTGGTCGTCGTGAAAGAAGCGGGCGGCTACGAAGGCGATATTACCTTTGCGCTCGGTGTGAATAACGATGGAGCGATCACCGGATTCAAGTCGATCGAACACAATGAAACACCGGGTATGGGTGCCCGTATGGATGAACCGGAATTTGCAGAAGCCATGGTCGGCAAAACCGACGCTGCCATTGACGCGATTGCCGGGGCTACCTTTACGAGCGATGCCATCAAAGCGGGGATTGAAAAAGCTCTTGCCGCTGCGGAAATGGCCAGATAGGAGACGAAGATGGGAAAGATTCTTAAAAACGGTATCCTGTATGACAATACCATATTTGTTCAGCTGATCGGTCTGTGCGCCGTCTTGGGGGTTTCCACAACGGCGACCAACGGGTTCTTTATGAGTATCGCGGTTATCTTTGTACTGACCCTGTCCAATGTGTTTATTTCGCTGTTTCGGAATTTCACACCGGACAAGATCCGCATTCCGATCTTCATCGTTATCATTGCAACCTTTGTTACACTGGTTGACATGCTGCTAAACGCATTTGTACCGGATGTACACGCACAACTGGGCGTTTTTATTCCGCTCATTGTTGTAAACTGTCTGATTCTGGCGCGGGCCGAGTCCTTTGCATCCAAAAACGGTGTGTTTCCCTCCATCGTAGACGGAATCGGGATGGGCCTTGGCTATACCCTGGCGATCATGTCGATGGCGATTGTGCGCGAACTGATCGGCTCCGGTACGCTGTTCGGTTTGCAGATTCTGCCTGAATCCTATCCCGGCATCGGTGCCTTTGTCAGCGCGCCCGGCTCGTTTATCATTCTGGGTGTATTGATTGCCGTATTCCGTTGGATTCTGACGGCCATTGAAGCAAAACGCGCCAAAGCACCGGCCGAAAAAATGGCGCAGGTGCCCACGGATTCCGTGAGCGCATAGGAGGAGAATGATGGCTAATATATTTCAGATAATTATTGCGTCCATATTTGTCAACAACTATGTCTTTGCGCGCTTCCTCGGGATCTGCCCGCTTTTGGGCGTATCCAACAAAACGGAAACCGCGGCGGGCATGGGGGTTGCCGTAACCTTTGTTATCACGCTGGCCTCTGCCATTACCTGGGTCGTGCATGAATTTGTGCTCTCGCAGTTCGGCTTGGAATACCTCATGACGATTGTCTTTATCCTCGTCATTGCGGCTTTGGTACAGTTTGTGGAGATGTTCCTGAAAAAAAGCAGCCCCGGTCTGTACAATGCACTGGGTGTGTATCTGCCTTTGATTACGACCAACTGCGTCGTATTGGGCGTCGCCATTTTGAATATCACGTCGGAATACAATTTTATTGAAATGATCGTGAATGCGCTGGGTTCTTCGATCGGTTTTCTGATTGCGATCGTATTTTTGGCAGCCATCCGGGAACGCATCGACATCGCCGATGTGCCTGAAGTGTTCAAGGGTTTCCCGATTTCTCTCGTTACCGTAGGCTTGATGTCCATGGCATTTATGGGCTTTCAGGGCCTGGTATAGGAGGTACGTATGAGCAATGTACTTACGGCAGTCGGCGTCGTCGGCGGCCTTGGATTATTGTTCGGCGCATTGTTGTCGTTTGCGTCGAAAGTGTTCCATGTAAAAGTGGATTATAAAGTGGAAGCCGTGCGTGCGGCTCTGCCGGGTGCCAATTGCGGCGCCTGCGGATTCCCGGGGTGCGACGGCATGGCGGCGCATATAGCGCTGGAAGACGGCCCGGTCAACGGTTGTCCTGTCGGCGGGCAGCCCGTAGCGGATAAAGTGGCGGAGATTATGGGCAAAGTCGCCGTTGCCGGCGCAAAAGAAGTCGCCTGTGTAATGTGCCAGGGCGATGCTACCCGTGCAAAGGAACGGTATACCTATACCGGTCCCCGGGATTGCCGCAGCAATGCAGCAACCGGCGGTGGCGGCAGCAAAGCCTGCACATTCGGCTGTCTGGGCGGCGGAACCTGTAAGGACTACTGCCAGTTCGGCGCCATCGAAATCATCAACGGCCTTGCGGTGATCGATAAGGAAAAATGCACCGCCTGCGGCAAATGCGTAGAAGTCTGCCCGAAGAAGATTATCGAAATGGTTCCGTATGACCAGGAAGTAATGGTGAAGTGCAAGAACACCGAACCCGGCAAAGAAGTCCGGCAAAAATGTGCGGTCGGGTGTATCGCCTGCAATCTGTGCGCGCGTACCGCGCCGGAAGCGTTCGTTGTGGAGAACAATCTGGCAAAAGCACAGTTCCCCTTCGCACAGGACCCGGCAGAAGCCGTGCAGAAATGTCCGACCGGCTGTATTTATCCGGGACTCGCAGCAAAAGAAGCAGCCAAAAAAGAAAAGGCTGTCTGATTCTAAGAACCAAACGCCCGCGGTGTGTACCGCGGGCGTTTTTACGGGATGGTTACGTCTTTTTTTATCGACAGCAGGTTGTTTCAGCGAAAGAAAAGCGTTTTCAATCCGGGTAAAGTGTGGTATACTGTTTGTAAGAACTGGGGGAGCCCGCTTATCGGGCTGAGAGTAGGATTTCCTTGACCCTTTACCTGATCCGGATCATGCCGGCGTAGGGAAGTTTCCTGGAATTGCATCATACGCCCCCCGCTTTGGGGGCGTTCTTTTTTTTCGGGAATAAGGGCTTCTACCATCCTTGGGACCAAGAAAGAGAGGATGTATTATGTATACGACGCAAATGGATGCCGCGCGCAAAGGCATACTCACCGATGAAATGAAGATCGTGGCAAAAAAAGAGAGCATGGCGCCCGATGTACTCATGGAAAGAATGGCCAAGGGGACCATCATCATTCCCCGCAACAAAAACCATCACCGTCTGGATCCGGAAGGAATCGGGGCGGGGCTTCGCACAAAGATCAATGTCAATTTAGGCGTAAGTGAAGACTCCTCCGACAACGAAGGCGAACTCAACAAGGTGCGCCGCGCGCTGGAGATGGGCGCAGAGTCGATCATGGATCTGAGCAATTACGGCAAGACCCGCAATTTCCGCAAGTCGCTGATGGAGATCAGTACGGCCATGATCGGCACGGTGCCGATGTATGATGTACTGGGCTATCACGAAAAGGAGCTGAAAAATCTCGAACCGGAAGATTTTTTTGAGGTCATTAAAATCCATGCCGAAGACGGTGTCGACTTTCTTACAATCCATGTCGGCATGAATCAGGAAGCGGCTGCGGTCTTTAACCGCAACAGCCGGGTAACCAATATCGTAAGCCGTGGCGGTTCGCTGACCTACGCCTGGATGCAGGCCAGAAACCGCGAAAATCCGTTTTACGAATACTACGACGAGCTGCTGGATATCTGCCGCGAATACGATATAACCATTTCGTTGGGCGATGCCCTGCGACCGGGTTCCATAGCCGATGCGACCGATGCCGCGCAGATCAAAGAGCTGATCACCCTGGGTGAGCTGACCAAAAGAGCCTGGGAGAAAGACGTGCAGGTTATGATCGAAGGGCCGGGCCATATGGCGCTGGATGAAATCGCCGCCAATGTTCTGCTGCAGAAAAAACTCTGCCACGGTGCGCCGTTTTATGTGCTCGGACCGCTTGTGACAGATATTGCACCCGGATACGACCATATCACATCCGCCATCGGCGGTGCGGTGGCGGCGTCTCACGGTGTCGACTTTCTTTGTTATGTCACACCGGCCGAACATTTGCGCCTGCCCACGCTGGAAGATATGGAAGAGGGAATCATTGCCTCTAAGATTGCCGCTCACGCAGGTGATCTTGTGAAGCGCGTGCCCGGCAGCTGGGAATGGGATCGCGCCATGAGCGAAGCGCGTGCCAAACTGGACTGGAACTGCATGTTCAATCTGGCTATTCATGCGGAAAAAGCGCAGGCCTACCGGGAACAGGACGCACCCGAACACGAAGACAGCTGCACCATGTGCGGCAAGATGTGTGCGGTGCGCACAATGAACCGCGTGCTGTCCGGTGAAGGGGTCGATCTGTAAAGAAAACAGCGGGGAAGATCCGTTTCTCTCCCGCTACAACCAATCGATTTTTCTGTACTCTGAGACCATCGGAAACGGTGGTCTTTTTTGTTGCGTTGCATAGGTAGGGCAATAATGATAAACTTAAATTTGCTAAATTAAGGAGTGTACACATGCGATTTATGACGCGAGGAGATAAAATACTGGTGGTTCTGCTGGTGGTGGCCAGTCTCTTTTCTTTTTGGCTGGTAAAGGAGATCAACAGCAAAATCGACAGCCGGTATATCAGTATACAGGTAAACGGGGAGGAATATGAGCGCCTGCGTTTTGCGACGTCGGATGAACCGGAGCACTATGAGTTAGAGACACAGTTCGGGCGGAATCTGGTGGAGATCGGGCGGGACTATGTCCGGGTGATCGAGGCGGACTGCCCCGATAAGCTGGATGTGCTGCAGGGTGCGATCACACGGCCCGGCCAGGTGATCGTATGCCTGCCCAACCGGATGATCATTGAGATCCGCGGGGAAGCACCGAACGGGCCGGTTATCGACGATACGGTGCGCTGATATGCTGAAAGATATCCGTACCATGATCTTTATGGCCTTGCTGGTCGGACTGGCTCTGGCCATTTCCCTGTTCGAATCGGTGATTCCGATTCCTTTTGTGGCTCCCGGCGCAAAGCTGGGTCTGTCCAATATCGTGATATTGGTTACGCTTGTCGTGTTCGGTTTTCGCCGGGCGCTGATTGTTGCGTGCCTGAAATCCGTTTTGCTGATGCTTGTTACCGGATCGGTCTCCAGTATGTTTTTCAGTCTGGCCGGTGCGCTTTTTGCCACGACGGTCATGGGGATTGCCTATTTCAAAGTGTCACGCAAAGTATTCAGCCTGATCGGTGTTTCGATTTTAGGCGCGGTGGCGCACAATTTCGGGCAATTGTCTGTAGCGTATATCGTGATGCACAATCCCTATGTGTATTCGTATCTGCCGGTACTGGTTCTGGCGGGATTGTTCACCGGCTTTTTTGTCGGCCTGAGCGGTCGCTACGTAACCGCCAATCTGAAACAGCATTTTCCGCAGAAAGAGAAGAAAGCGCTATGATACTGCTTGCATCAACCTCACCGCGAAGAAAAGAATTGCTTGAAAAAGCCTGCGTGGCCTTTCAAGTCGTTCCCACAGAGACAAAAGAATGTATGGATCCCGCTTATTCACCGGCTGTGAATGCCATGGTGAGCGGTTGGCAAAAAGCCAGAGGGGCCGTGCGGCTCGGGGCGTATGGAACGGTGCTTGGCTGTGATACAATTGTAGTAGCGGACGAGGAGATTCTTGAGAAACCGAAAGACCGGGCAGATGCGTTTCGCATGATCCGGAAATTAGCGGGAAATACCCATTGCGTTATTTCCGGATTCGGCATTATCGATACGCAAACCGGTCTGAACCGGGCGGATTACGTGGTCTCCCGCGTTACTGTCCGCGAAATGCAGGATGCGGAGATCAACGCATTGCTGGATACCGGTGAATACGAGGGAAAATCGGGCGCCTATATGGTGCAGGGTTCCATGCGGCAATACATTACAAAGATTGAAGGATCTGTAGATTCCATTGTGGGTTTGCCGGTTGCGGAAATATTGGATTGTATGGAAAGGGAAGCGGATGGACGAGCCGGTAAAATACAGGATAAAAGAACTCCCGGAAGAAACGAGACCGCGTGAACGCCTTCTGAAATTAGGGGTGGATGCACTGCATGAACGCGAGTTAATCGCTGTTTTGTTAAGAACGGGCAGCGGCAAGGACAATGCACTGGAACTGGCCGACCGCCTGTTGCAGTATGCGGAAGGCACACAGGGTCTCAGGGACATCAGCCTGCAGGAGCTGACCTCTCTGCACGGAATCGGTCCGGGGAAGGCGGCGTCGCTTCTGGCCGGCATGGAACTGGGCCGCCGCGTACACGAAGTGGTGGGAAAAGAAGCCATATCGGTAGCTGACCCGCAAACGGTGGCCGATCATTTCAGCGGGGGATTGCGGAATCTGAAAAAAGAAGAGTTCTGGATTCTTCTGGTGGATGTCAAATGTAAAATGATACATAAGCAGCAAATATCCGTTGGCACGATCAATCAGACGATCATTCATCCCCGGGAAGTGTTTGAACCCGCGGTTCGGCGTTTTGCCCGCGGCATCATACTCGTACATAATCATCCCTCGGGGGACCCGTATCCCAGCAAGGAAGACCGGCAGGTAACCCGGCGGCTCATGGAAGCGGGAAATATCATGGGGATTGATGTATTGGATCATATAATCATCGGCCGGCACGATTTTTACAGTTTGCGGCAAAACGGGGATATGTAAAGGAGCACACAATTTGTTTACGATAAAGGGAAAAGAACTGGGGATCGATCTGGGCACGGCCAATTCCCGCGTGTTTACACAGGGAAAGGGGCTCACGGTGGAAGAAGCGACCGTGGTGGCCATGGATACCAAAACCCAGGAGATTATCGCCTTTGGCAAGAAGGCGGACGATATGCTCGGGCGAACCCCGGACGGGATCTTTGTGGCGCATCCGCTGGTGGAAGGAGTCATCAGCGACTTTGACCTTGCCGAGGCCTATTTGCGCTATCTGATGGAAAAAGCCGACCCGGGTCTGCATTTGATCCGGCCGCGGGTGACCGTATCGGTTCCGACGCTGGTGACGGATGTGGAACGCCGCGCGATCGAAGATGCCTGCATACAGGCGGGCGCCGGTGAAGCCGTTTTGGTGGATGAACCGCTGGCGGCCGCGACGGGCGCGTTTTTGCCCGTAAACGGTCCGCGGGGTTCTATGGTACTCAGTATGGGCGCCGGTTCCACTGAATGCGCGGTATTGTCTCTGGGAGGGATTGTATCGAGCCGCTCCACCGTTGTGGCCGGCCGGTTTTTTGACACGGAGATCATGCGCCATTTTCGCGATGCAAAAGAACTGCTGATCGGCGATCAGATGGCCGAACAGATCAAGATACAACTGGGTGCCTGCCTGCCCGGCGTCTATGCCGAAACGATGGAAGTGCACGGCAGGGATTTACGCACCGGTATGCCGCGTATCACCGAAACCGATACCGCGGAAGTCTATGATATAATAATGCCGCATATGGGAGAGATTGTGGACGTGGTTATTTCTACGCTGGAGACCACGCCGCCGGAGCTGTCCCGTGATATTTTGGACCGGGGAATGATTTTAACCGGTGGCATGGCCGGGCTGCGCGGTGTGCGTGACTTTTTGGAAGAAGCCATACGGATCCCCGTTCGCATTGCGGAAGAACCGATGCGATGCGTGGTGTATGGCTGTGCAGCAGACTTTGCACCGAATGTATTGGAAAGAAGACAGAATGAGCCGAATTCGAACGAGACGAAGGCGTAGACCGAACCGCCGCATCTATTTCTGGGCGATGACCGTGGCTCTTTTGGCTATGATTTTTATCACCGCCAATCAGCGCACGCGTCTGAACTTTGCCGAAAACGCCATCGGCACGGTACTGATGCCGTTTCAAAAAGCCGTAACCAGTATGATGGAGGGGGCATCCAAAGCCGGGGACCGATTATTCGGAACGCCGGCGCTTCGCCGTGAATTTGAAGAGATACAGGCGGAAAACGAGAAACTGCGCGAGGAAAACCGCGCCTTGCAGGAAGTTGTGGCCAAAGAGCCTTACTTAAAAAACGAGTACCGCTTACTGACAGAAACCGAGTATGAACTCATGCCGGCCATTGTCACCGGAAAAGAATCCGGCGGCCTCTTTGTGCGTTTTACGATCGACAAGGGAAGCCGGCACGGAATAAAAGAGGGCGATCTTGTCGTCCTGGGTACCGAATTGCCGGATGAGTCGGTGGTGACGGCTCTGGTCGGGCGGATTGTGTCTGTCGGGGACCGCTGGTCGCAGGTTACCGGCATACTGGATGAAACCACCAATCTTTCGTTCAAAGATGTGCGCACGCAGCATTTCGGTGTACTGGACGGCCGCACCGGCGACGGTCTGACCGGCTACTTTTTTGACACCGATGCCGATGTTTTGATCGGCGACAGCATCGTGACATCCGGTCTGACACCTACCTATCCCGCCGACTTATACATTGGGGAGATTATCTCTTTTGAAACGGCGGAACACGACCGCATGAAACATATCGTACTGGACACCGGCGTAGACTTCTCGCAGCTCTATCGTGTGATGGTGTTAAAACAACCGGAGGAACGCCCATGAACCGCTTGCGCCTTGCCCTGATCCTGTTTGTGAATATGATACTGCAGAGCGCCTTTTTTTCGCGCATGCCGGTATTCGGCGCGCAGATGAATCTCTCCATCCCGATCGTGGTCAATATCGGGGTGCTGATGGGGCCGGTTCCCGGTTCTTTGTGCGGCGCGATCGCGGGGCTTCTGGAGGATATTCAAACCGGCCGCGCGCTGGGAGTGCGGGCACTGCTGTACTTTTTTATCGGCTATTTTGCCGGTTCCATGCAAAAACATGTGAGCCGGGACGACCCGAAACCCGCCATGGCCATCACCCTGATTTCCACTTTGTTCTTCTTTTTGAGCAATGCGTTCATCAGCCGGATCCTGTCGGTGACAACGGGCTTTCTTTTGTACTTGCGCGGGCCGGTGTTCATTGAAGCCGTACTGAACGCGCTGATCGGTTTTCTGATTTATAAGCTCTTAAAACGATTCCTGAAATTTCCGGGGCTGTATCGATGAAATGGTTTAATTTTAAATCGCCTTCCATAGAAAAACGGTACTTTCTTATCTTTGCCGTTTTGTTTATTCTGAGCGCCGCACTTTTGGGGCGCTTGTTTATGTTGACGATTGTACAGGGCGATGATCTGAAAGAAGCCTCCGACACCAAACGCATCAAAGAGGTAAAAACAACCGCTCCGCGCGGCAATATTTACGACCGCAACGGGCGGCTTCTCGCAGGCACCCGCACAACCTTTACCGTGCAGCTGATCAATGACGAGCTGCGCGCAGTGGAAACGCCGGAACGCAATGCGATTTTGCTGCAATTGGTGCGCCGGCTGGAAGAAGACGGAGTACCGTATCAGGAAGAGTATCCGATCATGCTGAATGCGCTGGATTTCTCCAACGCGGATGACTGGAAAAAACAGGAGGATTCCCCGATCGATCTGGTCGTGGAACGCCTGCAGACATCGGATCTGATCGGAGCGCTTCTTCGTTCCTACTATCTTTCGGAAGACAAGGCGCATTACCGGCTCTCGCCGTTTCAGATTGCCGTCAAGGCACTGGATCAGAAAGGGGTCTTCCTGCCGGTGGATGCAAAACTGGAAGCGGAATTTTCCGTCTCTTACATACCGGGAGCACCTTATAATGAGGGCGTGGAAAAACACGGGCTCACCCAGGACCCTATGGCCGATGTGGAGCGCTTGATACAAGACGATGAAAGCATCATCCGCAAAATGCTCTCGCATCCGATTGTGCGGGAGATGGCCTACAATCTGTTAAAAGACCGCGGTCTGGCAGGGGATCTCAAGCTGCAGCCGATCGCTTTGCAGCAGGATATCCGCAGTCTGGAAAACAAAGGCACGCTGAAACGGAATTTCCCCGGTATTACCGCGGAATCCACCGCAAAAGAAGACTTTGTTACCATTGCGGAACACACCGTGCTGCCGCAGCTTTTTTCACATGTCTACACGGAAGAAGAGAACACCGTTGTGCCTGCGGAACTGTGCCTGCGTCTGTTGGACAATAAGCAGGTGGATCACGGGCTGACACTGCAAGTGCATGAAACAGAAGCCGATCTGCAGTACAAGAATCCTTCCGCTGAACAGGCAAAGGACCCGCTGGCCCATTTGGTGGAATTGTGTATAGAAAATGACTTAACGGCGGATATTGTCACGCGCGAGGATCTGAAAGCGGAAGTGCAGAGCCTGATTCTCGACGAGGGGATTAATCCGCGGATCCTTGTCAGCACCTGGGAATATGTGTATGAAAAAGAACGAAAAGACATCACCGAGGACCTGGAACTGGCAAACGATGCCGATGCGGCGGCGATTTTTGCTGCCCGCAACGAAAAATACAAAATGGAGATCGAATCGCCCTATGAAGCGGTCGGCGTGCAGGCGTTAAATGCGCGGATCGATCAGATCGGGCATTACGGCTATGAGCCGCTCAATATTGCCTACAATCTGTCCGACAAAACCGTAGCCTATCTGGAAGAAACCATCCCCAACAACAAGGGTGTACAGATCTCTGTAGAGCCGGTGCGCTATTATCCGCAAGGAACGATGGCTGCCCATGTGCTGGGCTATGTGGGGCGTATTGCCACCGAAGACGAACTGGCACGCTATAACGAAGACACCGGGTATTCGCCGAATGACATTATCGGAAAAACCGGGGTGGAAGAGAGCTATGAGGCTCTGCTGAAAGGCAAAGACGGAAAAGAAGTCGTACAGGTCGACGTATTGGGCAATCGCACCCAGACCCTCAGCAAGGTCGCTCCCATACCCGGCGACAATCTCTTTTTAACCATCGACTTTGATCTGCAGCGGGTGGCGGAAGAAACCCTGACACGGACGCTGGAAGCGCTCCAAAGCGGTACTTCGTATACCTCGGACTGGGGCGACTGGACCCTGTATCAAAAAGCCGGGGAAAACCTGCGCAATGCAACGTCCGGTGCCACGGTCGTTTTGGATGTGAATACCGGAGAAGTGCTGGCCATGGCCAATTACAATCCGTATGACCCGAATCTGTTTTCCACAGGCATCTCCGCGACCGACTGGGCGGGTCTGTTCCCGGAAGACGAACGGGACTCTCTGGCCCACCGACCGCTGTTGAATATCGCTACGCAGTCAGAAATCCAACCGGGGTCCATTTTCAAGCTGATTACCTCCTATGCCGGTCTTGAAAAGGGCTTATCGCCGTATGAACAGATCGAAGACTCGGGTTTTGTCACGATCGGGGATACGGACTTCGGCTGCTGGATCTGGAATGAGCACAGAAGCACCCACGGCTTTGTCGATATGGAACATGCGCTGATGCACTCGTGCAACTACTATTTCTACGCGCTCGCCCTGGGTGAGAACCAGACGACGGGCGTTCCGACCGGCGCTACTTTGCAGATTGAAGATATCGAAAACGCCGCCAAGGTTTTCGGCCTGGACCAACCGACCGGGATCGAGATCAACACCCCGCAGGAATCGGCCGGACAAATACCCGATCCGCTTGCCAAAGTGGAAGCGGTACGGCGGCAGATGCGCCTGTTTTTGGAAGATGAATTAGCGCGGTACGAAGAACCCGATGCCCGGAAAAACCCTGAACAGCGTACGGCAGACGTGGAAAAAATCCTAAGCTGGCTCGATGAAGAAGAATTGGTGAGCCGCCAGGAAGTTATCGTCCGCCTGGATGAGATGGGCTACAATTCGGAAGAACCGATCGGGGACAATACCGCTTCCTTAACGGATATTCTCAAGTTCAACTATATCAATCAGGCCGACTGGGACATCACCGACACACTCAATGTGGTCATCGGACAGGGACAAAACGCTTATACGCCCATTCAGATGGCCAACATGGTGTCGACCATTGCCAACGGCGGCGTAAAATACAAAACGACGCTGTTCAATAAGTCGATGAATTACAATAATACCTCGCTTTTGGAGAGCAGGCGCTCTCAATCCGAGAAGATTCCCGTGCGTACCGAAGGCGAACTGGACGCCATTGTGCGGGGTATGGAACTGGCCGGTGACTACGGGCAGGTGGGACAGCTGTTTGAACGTCTGCCGATTGAAGTAGGCACCAAGACCGGTACGGCACAGCGGGGCGGGCTGAATCCCGTAACCGGTGAGCCCTACGACGACTACGGCTGGTTTGTAGCATTTGCGCCTTTGGACGATCCGGAAATTGCCATGGCAACCGTTCTGTTCCAGGGCGGATCCGGATCCAATGCCGCACCCATGACGCGCGATATGATTGCGAACTATTTCAAACTGTATCCGGAAAGACCCATGGAAGAAGTGGAACCGTCCGAAGATGTGGAGGAATAATGCGACTGATAATCCGCGGTGCCGATGATGAATTCATCCGTACGCTTCTGCCCTTGCTGAAAACCCCGGCAATCCTTGCAGACTTGCGCACCGAAAAGACAGACACCGGTATCTGGCAGGGAGACGATCTGCCCGTGTACAACAGCTTTGACGCAAGAAGCGGGCTGTGTGAATGGGAAGATGCCTTGTACGACACCTGCGTTGCGGGTGTGCAGGCGGTGTATCCGCCGCGTGAACAACAGGAGATTCCCGGGGAGGAGACACCGCCGCCTTTTCCTGCGTGTATTCTTCTTACCGAAGAGGATTTTTCCGCAGACGAAGTGCTGGATGCATCGCTCGGTGCACGTCGGATTGCGGCTGTCTGGAACGGCGAGCAGGGTTTCTTGCAGCGGTTTTTTGCCGCATTAAAAGGAAATAATCATGAATGAATTTGAACGCATATTGGAAAATGTGGAAAAACCCGCCCGCTATATCGGCGGGGAAGTGGGCAGTGTAAGAAAAAATGACAGCGATGTGCATACGCGCTTTGCCTTTTGCTTTCCGGATGTGTACGAGATCGGGATGAGCCATTTAGGGATGCAGATTATCTATCAGCTGCTAAACCGTATGGATGGCGTACAATGTGAGCGCGTTTTTATGCCCTGGACCGATATGATGGAAGAGATGGAAAAAAATGGCCTGCCTCTGCAATCGCTTGAGACCGGCCGCGCCTTGCCTTCTTTTGATGTGGTGGGTTTCACCTTACAGTATGAGATGAGTTATACAACAATCCTGCGCATGCTGAAGATGGCAGGTATCCCTTTGTATGCAAAAGACAGAGATGAAAAGGCTCCCTTGCTGATCGCGGGCGGGGTCGGAACCGTCAATCCCGAACCGATGGCGCCGTTTTTTGACA
>JAAYQA010000030.1 GCA_012519495.1 Tissierellia bacterium
CCGATGTGCCTGCCATTTCAGGAACCAGTTCTTCCAGCATTTCTTCGTTGCGGGCAAATCCGCCGGTTGCCAGTATGACTTTTTTGGCATGAATCGTGATCGGGCCGTTCTCGCCTTCCGCTTCCGCACCGATCACCGCACCGGCATCGTCTGTAAGAAGTTTGGTGCCTGCCGTGTTCAGCATGACATTCACGCCTTTATCTTTTAAGAAGCTGTCCATGGCATTGGTTAAGTCTGAACCGTTGGATTCGGGGAAGTGCAGTCTGGCTACGGGGTCAAAACCGAAGCCTTCGATTCTCACCCACTCATGGCCGATTACATCCGTCATCCAGTGTACGGTATCAATTGCGCGATCCATAAAAAGATCGACCCGATCATAATCGGGATACATGGGGTTTTCTCTACCGGTTGCCTGCCGTTCGCGCCACAGTTCCATCCAGGATTCTTTGCTGTCTTCGATTCCCTGTTCTTCCTGGAATCGCGTGCCGGTTGCTGCAATTCCACCACCGGAAAGAGCGGTCGATCCGCCGACCATGCCCATTTTCTCCAAAACCATAACCTCCGCACCGGCTTCTACGGCAGCCGATGCCGCGGCCAGACCGGTTCCGCCTGCGCCGATAACGAGCACATCGGTTTCGTATTCGCTTTGTGCGGCGTCGGTTGTTTCTTCTGCCGTGTCTGTTGTTTCCCCCGGGGCTTCGGTTGCATCGCCTGTCGTGCCGTTACTGCAAGCAGCAAATAATAACGCCAATGCCAAAACGATCCATAAGTATCTTGCTTTTTTCATTGTGGTTCCCTCTTTCATCCGTGTATTTTGCATGCGGGTATCTGCAGTTTGTTTTTGGTGTCTGTACCGAAAGCAAGCTGTAGGGATCCGCATGTTTACTGCCTATACCGCTCTTTTGCCTCCTTTCTATTTGTTAGGGCTATTATATCGGATATAAATGACAATAGCAATACCTGATTAAACAACTATGGTATGGTGGTAAATACCGTTTTCAGTTACCGTCTCCTTCTCCACATGCACTTGTAACCATTGGGTATAATACATACAGTACATAAAAAGGAGGCTGCCATGTATTTTGAACAAATCAAAACCGACGGCCTGATGCAATGGTCGTATCTTGTGGGTGACGGAAACGAAGCTTTCGTGATTGATCCCCGCTTGGATATGGGTGTGTATCTGGAAAAAGCCGGCCGGGCCGGTTTGCAAATCACCGCCATTTTTGAAACCCATCGCAATGAAGATATCCTTGTAGGTTCGGCAAAATTGGCCGAACGGACCGGTGCAACCGTATACCGTTCCAAATATGAAGACCCGGGCTATACATACGGTACCCCTATCGGTGAAGAGAATGTTTTTACATTCGGGAAGCTAACGCTCCGTCCGCTGCATACGCCCGGCCATACCCTGGGCCATTTGTCCTTTGCCCTTTATAAAGACGAGCACGCCTATATGGTGTTCACCGGCGACTGCCTGTTCTATGGCGGTGTCGGGCGAACGGACTTTTACGGCGAAGAAAACCTGGAAAAGATGACCGGCCTCATGCATGACAGCCTGTTCGGAAAAATCCGTCCGCTGGGCGATCATGTGCTGGTCATGCCTGCCCACGGCGCCGGTTCCGCCTGCGGGGACGGCCTGGAAGAGATGCCTCTTTCCACGGTCGGCCGGGAGTTTTCCGACACGGCCGTCTTGCCGCCGGACAAAGATGCCTTTATCGCGCTGTACGGCCGCATACTGCACAAAAACCCGGCTTTTGAAACAATGGAAATCAGAAATCTGCAGCCGCAGGGGCTGGACTGTGTGCCCTACCCGCCCGTTTTAACCGCATTGCCGGCCGGTGCACGCCGGGTCGATATCCGGGATCTTTTTGCCTTTAGTGCGGCCCATTATCCCGAGAGTCTGTTCATCCCGGGGGATCTTTTGTCTTCCTATCTCGGCTGGTTTGTGGAAACATCGGATCCGATCGTGCTGATTGCAGACAATGTAGCGGAAGAAACAATCCGTCTGGCGGTTGCTTCGCTGGCGCGCCAGGGTTTTGACCATCTCGCAGGAATCATGCCGGACGGCGGCCTGTCCGATGCCGCCGGTAACGCCCAAACTTTAGCACACATTGCGCTTGCATCGCCTGAACAATACGAAAAAATGGATATCGCGCCCACATTGGATGTGCGCAAAGAAGACGAGATCGAAGCCGATGACCCGGTGATCGACCGCTTCTGCGTGCCCTTGCAGGAACTGCGCGAACGTACCAACGAAGTCCCCCACACCCAGGAACCGGTCTATGTGCTTTGTCAAAGCGGCGAACGCGCCACCGTGGCCGCATCGTATCTGGCTGCGCTCGGCAGAGACAATCTGCAGGTGATTCAGGGCGGCTTGTCGGCATTGGAAAATGCAAACGGAAAAGCCCGGTAAGTCCTACCGTCTGCGAAAAATCCTGCCGCTCACCTTATCCACTTTCCTGCAGGATCTCCCGCAGTTTCTGACGTATCAAATCTGGACCAAACTGCTGTTTTCTGTGGTGCTGCTTCCGTCGTTCTGGCTGTTTGTGCGCTTTTTGATGTCGCGGCGCGGTATGCATGTCATCACCAACAGCACGATCGCCGAATTCATGCTGCACAAAGAGGGCGCGCTCTTAGCCGGTGTCGCCCTTCTTTTGCTGTTTTTAGGGATCATCCTGGAATTGTTCGGCTTTGTCACCATCAGCGCGCGAGCGCTGCATGATGCACCCGAGGTGGGTTATCTTTCCCTGGTGTGGACGAATCTGAAACAAATCCCCAAGCTGATGGGTTTCGGCGGTTTGCTGCTGGTTTTGTATTTGCTTCTTTTTGTTCCCTTATCCGGCACCGGTGTGGGCCTGAGCTTTATTTCCGTGCGGATTCCCAATTTCATCACGGCCGTCATCGAATCCAATCCGGCCTATCTGGCAGCTTACGGCCTTATCGTCCTTATCGCCCTGCTCCTTAGCATCCGCTGGATCTTCACCCTGCATTTTATCGTCATCGGGAATCTGCGGCCGCTTAACGCCATGCGTGCCAGTGCCGTCCTGTACCGGGACAATCACAAAGTGTTTCTGAAAACCCTTTTGTTTCTGGCTTTGTTGGGGGTTTTTCTGTCGGCGCTCATCGTGCTGGGATGGTTTATCGGGATACAGTATCTGATTGAACATCTGGATTTTGAAAAAGTATCCGCCCGTTCGGTCATGGCCGGGCTCTTGCTCTTGCAGACGCTCAGTATCTTTCTGACCGGTATTTTAATCGTACCGTTTGATGTGCATGTGCTGACGGTGTTGTTTTACCGCTTCACAAAAAACCATCCGCGTTTTTCCGCCGTCGCAGGAAATGTGCCCTGGGTGCCCAAAAAAACCAAAGACTCGCTATTGGACCACCTCACCAAAAAGCGCGGTCGGCTTATCCTGCTATCCTTATTGCTTTTAACGGCCATGATCGCCTTGTCGCAGGGGCTGTTTCACGAATTCTTTATCGAACCGCACGATACACAGGTCGTGGCGCATCGAGGCGGCGGATTTGCCCGGGCAGAAAACAGCCTGCTAGGGCTGCAGCACGCCATTCGAACCGGTGCCGACTACACCGAAGTCGACATACAAAGAACCAAAGACGGCCACTATGTTCTGCATCATGACACAAGGCTCAAACGCATCTTAGGGATCGGCGAACGTGTCGACGAACTGACCCTGGATGAAATCCGGCAGAAGACACCCGAAGAAAACCGAGCGGATTGGATCCCCGCACTCCCCGACTTCCTGGACAAGTCCATCGGGCATATCCGTGTGATGCTGGAACTGAAAGGCCCCACCGCCGACACCCGCATGGCGGAAGATGTCATCCGGATGATTCGCGACCGGGCCATGGAACAAGACGCGGTCATCCTGTCACTGGATTACCGGCTGATTCAATATATCGAACAAAAGCACCCCGACATCCAGACGGGATTCATCTATTTTCTCTCCATCGGAGACATCGCAGCCTTAGACGGCGACTATCTGATCCTGGAAGAAGGCATCGCCACACCGGACCGCATTGCAGAAATCCGGGAAGCCGGCAAAAAATCCGTTGTCTGGACGGTCAATCAGGCCGAAAACATGGACACCTTTATCGACCGCGGTGTAGACGCCATCATCACCGACGAAGTCCGGACCATGCAGGGCCAGCTGACCATCTCCCAGGCGAAAACCGCCCGTGACCGTATGCTGGAGATGTTTATTCCGAAATAAAGCCACCAAAATCCGGGAATCGGTAGAAATTGCAAACATTTCGTGCACGATTTCTACCTATTCTCTTCGCTTCATGGTATAATTGTTACATAAAGGAAAATGCTTTTCCAGAAAGGAGCGTTTACATTGACACAAGAAATGGATTGGGCAAATCTCGGTTTTGGGTATCGTAAAGCAAACTGCATGTTTGTAGCCGAGTACAAAGACGGAAAATGGAACGAAGGCGAACTGCGGGAAGAGGATACGCTGCCGATACACGTAGCGTCCACCTGCCTCCACTATGGCCAGGAAGGCTTTGAGGGCATGAAAGCTTATCGCGCCAAAGACGGCCGCATCCTGCTGTTCCGACCGGAAGAAAATGCGAAACGCCTGCAAAGAACATCCGAACGTATTATGATGGCCAAAGTGCCGACCGACTTCTTTGTAGATGCCGTGAAAAAAGTCGTAAAAGCCAATGAGGAGTTTATTCCGCCCTATGGTACCGGAGGTTCCCTGTACATTCGTCCGGTGCTGTTTGGAACCGGACCCATGATGGGCGTCCAGCCTTCCAAAGAGTACACCTTTGTCATTTTCGTTTCGCCCGTAGGCGCGTACTTTAAAGCAGGTCTGTCGCCGGTTAACTTCATCACCACGACATACGACCGCGCCGCTGCACACGGTACCGGCCAGGCAAAAGTCGGCGGTAACTACGCCGGATCTCTCCTGCCGCATAAAGAAGCCGTAGACAAAGGCTTTGCCGACTGTGTCTATCTCGATCCGTTGACCCATACCAAAATCGACGAAGTCGGCGCTGCCAACTTCTTCGGTATCACCAAAGACGGTGGCTTTGTAACCCCGATCTCCAGCTCCATCCTGGGTTCTATCACCAAATACTCCCTGCTGCAAGTAGCCAAAGACCTCGGCATGGAAGCCGAAGAACGCGAAGTACACATCGACAATTTAGATGAATTCGCTGAAGCCGGCGCATGCGGTACCGCTGCCGTAATTACCCCCATCGGCGCAATCGAGCACGATGGCAAAAAACACGTCTTCTACTCCGAAACCGAAACCGGTCCGATCACCCGTAAACTCTACGATCATCTCACCGGTATCCAATACGGCGACATCGAAGACAAACACGGCTGGATCACCGAACTGTAATAAACCGAATCAACGAAAAAATCCCCGCCGGCTCGGCGGGGATTTTTGTGTTATCCGTAGTATTTACGAAAGCGTGATCAGTATCGTCTCGATATTGTCGGCGATGTCTTCGCATACATCCAGCGCACTTTCCAGCTGATCGTAGAGCGTATGCAGGCGGAAGACGTCGATGGCGTCTTTGGTACCGTCA
>JAAYQA010000031.1 GCA_012519495.1 Tissierellia bacterium
TGTCCGGGCACGGCGGAAATTACAGCCGCGACAGTGGCGGGTGCATGCCACAAGAACGCGGCTGTGGAGCAATTTCCGCCTTAGCCCACAAGCTCTGCCGCTCGCTCCGAATGCCGGCTGCGGAGAAACCCTTTTTCTCCTTAAACAGTATTGCGAATACCTAGCTTTTAAGGTATACGCAAGCGATTTTGTTTATAGCCTGAAACTACGAGGCCGTTGCCTCGTAGTTTTTTATTTACTTCTTTTCATCGGTGTTTAGGGATAAGGGGTGGAAGTTGTCGGCGTAGAAACGGACGAGACCGCTGAGCATGGCGATGGTTGCGATGCGGATAAATTGGGGCAGCAGGTCGTTTTTGGTAAAAACGGCGAGCGATTCGCCGGTGTTTCCGCCGATGAGCACCGCAAGAAGAAACAGAAGGCCGACCAGTCCGCCGCCGATCAAGGCGATGGTGATCGCGATACTGAAAAGGATATTCGCAATGCGTGTAATGTCTTTCATGGCAGGCCTCCTATAAAAACGGGACGGGGAATACGCGCAGCAGGATGAGTATGGCAAACAGAAGATGTCCCGCGACCCAGATGAGCGCGTACCGGCTCGTTTCGCGCATGCCCGAACCGGAAATACCCATAGCGGCATACATGGCCAGCGCCAGGGGCGGTGTCATGCCTTCGAGTGCGCCGGTGATGGCAGGCAGTATGGCGGCAGCCAAAAGCGGCGGCATGCCTACGGCAACCATGGAACCCACCAGTCCCGCGCCGAAGATGGCGATCTGGGAACTGCCCGGCAAAAACATGCCAAGGAATGTCGTCAGTAGCGGGATAAAAATCGCGATCTGCCAGCCGGTTAACTGAAAACCGCTGATGTATTCGCCCAGGGCAGGCCCTACATTGGCATCGCCGAAGAGTTCGGATATGGCATAGGCGAAATAGATCGTGGCCGCGACGGGTGTGATCTGTTGAGCACCTTCCTTAAACAGAGTAAACATTCCTTTCGGCGTAAAGCCGCCTGCGATGGACTTGCGGGAGATCCACAGGGTATACAAAGCCGCCACACCGGGCGTGAACTGAATGATGGAGGAGGAAAGCGCGCTTGCGCCCGCTTCTCCGATCCGCGCGGTGATCAGTGTGTCTTTGAACAGAAAGTCAAAGAGCAGCGGCAAAAAGATGATCAAGGGAACCAAAAGGGCCTTCCAGCCTTCTCGTGCGGTTTCTCCGATCTTCGGGATTTCTTCTTTGGGGACGGGTTCCACTTTGTCGATCCGGCACAATGCATACAGCATCAGCATGCGTTGCAGGATAAACCAAAGCCCGATGCCCCATACAACCAGCCAGAAGGTGGAGAGGGCATATTCACCGGGAAACATCACATCCAGTATGCCAAAGGCCAAAAGGATGGTTCCGGAAGGCGGGATCATGGGACCCAGGGAACTGGCGCTCATCTCCACGGTCGCCGCAAAGGCGGGGGAGAAACCGGTCCGCATCATGGCGGGAATGGTGAACACGCCGGTCGCGGCGACATTGCCGGGGCCGGTCCCCGAGAGCGCGGCCATAAAGGTGCTGGAAAACAGCGCCACATAGCCTGCTCCGCCGCGAAAACGTCCCACCAGAGCCAGCATAAAGCGGATGATGGTATGTACCACATCGGTTTTGCCGAACACATATGCCAGGGCGAGAAAGGCGACGATCGCATAAAACAGCGTATTGGTGGACGGCTTGAGCAGATAGTGCACAATATTGTGCGCCTGTCCCATAACGACAGCCAGTACGAGAAAACCGGTGAGCATTGCCTCGTAGATGGGGCGCTTGAACAGGACAAAGCTTAAAAGGATAATCCCTAAGAGCAGGAGCATCCAGACCAGTTCGGCGGGAAACATCAGGCGTACCGTCTCTCTTGGACCGCAAGTTCGACCAGATGCCGGATGAGACGGTCGTAATCATAGCCACCGACCTGTGCGACATTGGGGAAGTCGGAGTAATTCGGCTGCAGTCCGGGCAGGGTGTTCAGCTCCAGCACATGCGGCCGGCCGTTTGCATCCAGACGGAAGTCGATCCGCGCAAAGCCGCGGCAGCGCAGGGCCAAAAAGGCGCGGCGCGCCAGATCCTGCAGTTCGCTCTGCAGGGCATCGTCCAGTTCGGCCGGACAGACCTGGGTAACGGTGTCATTGGCCTTGGCCTGTACCGTCAGAAAACGCGTAGAACCGGCTTTTTCGTCAAAGACATATTCTTTGATCGGGAGCACTTCCGGTTCCTGATTACCCAAAACGCCGATGGTAAACTCCCGGCCGGGGAGATATTCTTCCGCCAGGATCGCCCCTTTGTACGTCTGCATTTTATCGTGCACAACCCGGCGCAGGGTTTCTTTGTCTTCGACATAACTGGATTCATCGACCCCGACGCTGGATCCTTCGTGTTCCGGCTTGACAATAACGGGAAAGACAAAATCGTCCCGGATCGGTTCTCCGGAATCCTGAAATACCTGGGAACGCGCCGTGGGGATTCCCGCCTCCCGCAGGATGATTTTGGTGACTTCTTTATGCAAACCCATAATATGTGTCGACAAGCCGGATCCGACCAGCGGTATGTTCAGCATTTCAAGCATGCCGACAAAGTTTGCCTGATGCCGTTTGTTCGTGATGCCGGCGCTCAGATTAAAGATCACATCGGGATTATCAACCGCCCGGATATCTTCCAGCAACGAGACGGAGGCTTCCACTCTCGTTACGGTGTGTCCGGCTTTTTCAAGTGCTTCGGTTACACCAAGGACGGTCTCGCGCATTTGTTCCGCGCCGTGGGGATTCACATGGTGGCCGTCTTCGTCAAGATTCTCATACTTAGAATAAATTACAACGACGTGCATAGAATTCCTCCTTAGTCATTATTTAATTAATTCTTATTATACCACAAAATTATATACGAAATAGCACGACATATAGATGTAGTACAAAAGCGATGCAAAAGGGTAGCGCGATCGCTTACTGTATTTGATTCACTTCGGGGAAGGATTGTAAAACGATTGGGTATAAATAAAAATAACCAAATATCCGAAAGGAGACTGACAATGCAAGAGTTTTTTGACCAAATACAAGATCCGAATATCATGCAGCAAATTACCAACAAGGCCAATGTATCCGAGGAAGAAGTGCGCCGGGTGGCCGCTTTGGGCATCCCTACGCTTTTGGAGGCGATGGACCGCAATGCCGAAGACGACCGGGGTGCGGAGAACCTCACCCGTGCGCTGAACGAGCACGCCAACGACAATCCTTATGAGCCGGTCGGATTCCTGGACCGATTCCTGGGTGGCGGTGGAGAAGGCGAGCGCATGGTGGACCATATCTTTACCGGAAACGGCCGGCAGGTAGAAAACAGCATGGCTTCCCGCACGGGCATTCAGCCCGATACGGTCAAGCGGATCCTGAGCGTACTGGCACCGCTTGTACTGGCGCATATGGCAAGCAAATGGTCCAAGAATCAGCGCGCGCAGCAGGACGTGCCGCAGCAACAGCCCTATCCGTCCGACCCGAATCGTGGACAAAATCAAATCCCCGGCGGACCGCGTATCGAAATGCCGGATTTGCGTACGCAGCCGCACCGAGAAAGCGTACGCGACTTCACGAAACAAACGCGCAGACAGGTAGAAGATCGCACCGGCGGTTCGATCTTTGACATGGCCAAGGACATTTTGGTCGGAAATGACGCTACCGAAAAAGACAATGGCGGCGGCCTGCTGGAAGATCTGCTGGGCGGTTTGTTCGGAAAAAGATAAAAGCAAAAAAGAGCATAGTAAACGGGCGGATGATACCGCCCGTTTTGTGCACTAAATCAGCTTGGTCAGGCCGATGGCCAGGATGACAAATCCGAGGGCGGACATGCCCATGGCGACGATCAGCCCGGAAGAAGATAAGGACACGACGCGTTTTGCGTGTGTTTCGTCTTTCTTTTTCATTTCTTTTCCTACGGTGGTAACCAGTCCGCCGATCCCCAACAGCAAGAGGATGGCGCCCATTGCTATATAAGGGAAGGGGGATTCGCCTAAAAAGTTGGTAAGGGAACGTACTTGGCTTTCCATTGGCGCGCCTCCTTTGTTTTGCATTATGACTATATATACCCAAGCGAAACTTACAAGTTTCTTACGCGTGCAGATTATGTGTACGGAAGTGCCAATTGTGGTATACTTTAATGTATCCCTTGAAATAGAGTATTTATAGACAGGAAGGATGAAATCTTGAAAAAATTCGGATTGGGCTTGTTGGCGGTCCTTCTGATCGCCTATGTGGGCGGTATTTTCTACTTTACGCAAACGACCTTTCCCAACACGACGATAAACGGAGAGGATCGCAGCTTCCGTAATCTCGGAAATTTATTTGAATACAGCGGAGAATACGAACCGATTACCGTCATCGGGAAAGAAGACCGCACACTGACCCTGCAACCAAATGATATTGAACTGCAAAAGAGAGTGAAAGAAGCGCCGGAGATTCATCAAAATACGGTGGCGTGGCCGCTCGCTTTTTTTGAAAATCATACGTACGAAGTGGAATATGAGTCTTTGTACAATCACGAGAAAATGAGTGCCTTGCTGGCGGAATCCGACCATATGCGCTTCCAGGAAGAACCGGTCGATGCAAAAATCGGGCAGGATGAAAACGGGCGCTTTACGATCGAACCGGAAAAAGAAGGCACCGCGATCGAACAGGAGACGCTGGAAGAAATCATTGTGGAAGGCATTTCTGCGGGAGAAACGGAAATCCGCATTCCGGACGAAGCCTATAAAGCGCCGGCGGTACGGGCTGATGATGCAAAGCTCGTAGCGGAAGTCAATTCGTACAACGAGCTGTTTGATACAAAGATTGTGTATGACTTTGAGGATCGCGAGTACGAATTCTCCGGACAGACGCTGGTCGATCTGTATGACAATACGCCAGACGGACCGCAGATCAGCCGGGAGCGCGCCCGCGCCCTCATTGCACAGATGGCCCGTGAAACCGACACATTCCAGGAAGACCGGGAGTTTACCACAACCCACGGCACCACGATCACCATCCCCGGCGCAGAAAGCATTTATGGCTGGCTGATGGATGTGGATGCCACTACCGACGAATTTGTCGAATGGGTGGAGCAGCGGCATTCGGAAGTAACCACGCCGTTTTATCAGCAAAAGGCGATGCATCGCGGCACGGACGAGATCGGCAACACCTATGTGGAAATAGACATTGCCAATCAGTGGATGTATATCTATCTGAACGGTGAAATTATCGACCAGGGGCCGACGGTAACCGGCCAGCCGAATCTGGGCACGCCGACACCTGTGGCGGTCAACTATATCCGCAACAAGGAGACGGACAGGTATCTGGAAGGCAATGAACCGGACTCCGGTGCGGAATACAGCTCGCTGGTGGACTTTTGGTTCCCGATCAACTGGTCGGATGTCGGTATACACAATTCGACCTGGCGGACGGAGTTCGGCGGCGATATTTATCAATGGCTCGGCAGCTACGGCTGTATCAATGTGACCGACCATCTGGCCGAAACGATTATGAATCATATCCCGATCGGCACACCGGTTATCACGTATTAAGAAAAAAAGAAGGACATCCGCGCACGGATGTCCTTTTTATGCTTTTATACAACCAGAAACAACAGCACCAGGGCAGCAAGCACGATGCGGTATACGCCGAAGGGGCGGAAGTCGTGTTTTTTTATAAAGCCCATAAAAGCGCGGATAACGAGCATGGCGACAAGAAACGAGACGATGGCGCCGGTGAGCACTATGCCCCATTGCGTGGCGGTAAAGCGGAGCCCGTTTTTCAGGATCTTGAGCAGGGTCGCGCCCAGCATGGTGGGGATGGCCAGAAAAAACGAGAATTCCGCCGCCGCAGTACGCGAAGAGCCGATCAGCATAGCGCCGATAATGGTGGCGGCTGAGCGGGACGTACCGGGCACCATAGCCAGGCATTGGAAGAATCCGATGATCAGTGCGGTTTTCCAGCTGAAGGCATGCACGGAATCCAGTTTGGCGGGTTTGTTTTTGTATACGGTTTCAATAATGAGTATAACAAGACCCCAGAAAAACAGCATGGCGGCAACTACCGACGGCCGAAAGAGATAGGCGTCGATGATATCGTCAAACAAAAACCCGAGCACAACAGCCGGCAACACACCGATGATGACAAGCTTCCACAATTGCATGGTTTCCGGGATCCGGTATTTTACCGCGTAATACAGTTTCGACTGCAGATTCATACCGGAAAAATTGGCCGGCAGCGCAGGATTATGTTCGCGGGAAAAAGCAAACGGGTTCAGCTTATGGAAATACAGCACCACAACAGAAAAAATGGCGCCCAGCTGGATCATGACATTAAATGCGTTGGCAAAAGCGGCCGGTTCGAGGCGCACAAATTCATTCACAAGAATCAGGTGGCCTGTACTGGAAACGGGTAAAAATTCCGTAATTCCTTCCACAATGCCTAAAAGAATTGCTTTGATAAACTCCATAACTCCCTCCGATCACCGTTCATTATAACACGATCAAATGGATCGTAGCGTTTAGTTCGGTTTATAATTTGGTATAATAGTTGGGAAGATAATTTTTTTAACAGAGGAGATAATAATATGACGACAGTGATCCGGTCCGGTTTTCGTAAGCAGGCCTACGATCTGTTGCGTGAGCGGATACTGAATCAGGAATACGCCTTTGGAGAGCGTCTGAATATCGACATCCTTTCCCGGGAGCTTTCGATCAGCAATAATCCCATCCGGGAAGCACTAACCATGTTGGAAAAAGATGGTCTCATCACCATGACACCGAATGTGGGGTCTAAAGTAATTGAATTTACCACACAGTCCTTCCACGAACTGACACAAACCATTATGCTGTTTATCGCCGGCGCCTATGAACTCTGCCGTGAGGATGACAAACTGGATCAGATGGTAGTGCGGATGGAGGAGGCACTGGAAGCGCAAAAAAAAGCGGAAAACGGAACCGATCTGGAATTTGCTCGGGCCGCTCTGCGTTTTGATGAAATTACCGTTAAGGTTACAGAAAACGACCGATTAATCCGGCTCTTTGACAGCCAGATGGATGTGTTTCAGCTGGCGCTTCTCTACGATTATCAAAACAGGGAAATGAACCGGGCCGGCAATATTGCCGAACACGAAAGCATACTTAATGCAATCAAGCAAAGAGATCACAAACAGGTGCGCAGGCTCTTACGCAAGCACTACGTCCGCGAGATCGCCGAATCATAAAACCGGTAGAGGGCGACACAGCGTGTTGAAAAACCGGTATGCACTTATGAAGAGAAAGAGAACCGGAGATGTATTTGGCGAATGAGCGTGCCGCCAAATGCATTCCCGGCCCGACGGAACGGACGCTTGAACTTCTTTTTTACCGCCGCAGGGCGGTTTTTTTTGTGTGCAAAATACTTTGTGTTTAACCGGGAAAACGGATTGACAGATTGGAAATAGCCCAGTATAATAAAATCATGCATGATGCACGAAGATGAGAAAAGTTTTGTGCATCCCGATAACGATTTCAGAACGACTAAACAAAGAAACAAACATAAGAAAGGCAGGTTTCTACATGAAGAAACAGCTCTTAACGGGCAACGAAGCAGCGGCGCGCGGTGCGTATGAGGCGGGCATTCACTTTGCTTCGGCATATCCGGGAACGCCAAGCACCGAAATCCTGGAGAACATAACCGCGTATGACGAGGTGTATACCGAATGGGCACCCAATGAGAAAGTCGCCTTGGAAGCGGCGATCGGCGCGTCGGTAGCGGGTGCACGCGCCCTGTGCTCCATGAAGCATGTTGGGATGAATGTGGCGGCCGATCCGTTGTTCACTTTCGCCTATACGGGCGTAAACGGCGGTACGGTGATTATCACGGCCGACGAACCCGGCCAGCACTCCTCACAGAATGAGCAGGACAATCGCAATTATGCCAAAGCGGCCAAAATCCCGATGGTGGAACCTTCTGATTCGCAGGAATGTCTCGATATGATGAAGGAAGCCTTCGCGATCAGCGAAAAATACGATACACCGGTTATTTACCGCATGACAACCCGTATCTGTCACTCCAAATCCATAACAGAAACCGGGGAGAGAGAAGACATCGCGATCCGTCCGGTCGACAAAAACCCGATGAAATATGTGTCGGTACCGGCCAATGCAAGACGCATGCGTGCCGAACTGGAAGTGCGGCTCGCAGATCTGAAGGAATTCTCGGAAGAAACCCCCTTAAACCGCGTGGAATACCACGACAAAAAAATCGGCGTGATCACTTCCGGTGCAGCCTACACCTTTGCCAGGGAAGTATTCGGAGAAAACGCCTCGTACTTAAAATTAGGGTTTACGAATCCCCTGCCCGACAAGAAGATTTCCGCTTTTTGTGAAGAAGTGGAAACCGTTTATATCATCGAAGAAAACGATCCGTATATCGAAGAACGCGTACGACTGCTTGGCTTTGACTGCAAAGGAAAAGACACGTTCCCGGCCTTTGGCGAAATGACACCGGATGTCATCCGTAAGTCGGTTTACGGCGAAACGATGGAAAACATAGAATACGATCATTCCGGTGTGGTGGGACGTCCGCCCGCACTGTGTGCCGGTTGCCCGCACCGCGGCTTCTTCTTTGACCTCGGGAAGCGAAAAGATGTCCTGATTACCGGCGATATCGGCTGCTATACCCTGGGCTTTGCCAAACCGTACGCAGCGATCGACACCACCGTGTGCATGGGCGCCTCCTTCAGCATGGGACATGGCGCACAAACGGTGATGAATATGAATCCCGACAACAAAATGCGCGTGGTATCGGTTTTAGGTGACTCGACCTTCTTCCATTCGGGCATCAACAGTCTGATGGATATCGTGTACAACGGAAGCAATCCGGTTTGTGTCATCCTGGATAATCGTATCACCGGTATGACGGGCCATCAGGAAAACCCCGGAAGCGGCTACACGGCAAAACGAGACCCCGCCACCCTGATCTCCATTGAGAATATGGTGCGCGCGATGGGTGTCAAAAATGTGAAGGTCGTCAACCCGAACAAGCTGAGTGAAATGAAAGAAGCCATGGACGAAGCGCTGGCTTTGGATGAGCCGTCGGTGATCATCACGCGCTGGCCCTGCATACTGAAGCGTTTCTCCCAGGAAGATTTGGACGAGTTCAAGGGTCTGCGCACCGACAAATACGAAGTGGATGAAGAGGTATGTATCGGTTGCCGCATGTGTCTGAAGAGCGGATGCCCGGCGATTTCGTTTAAGCAGGAAGAGAAAAAGGCTACGATCGACCCCGTACAATGTGTAGGCTGCGAAGTATGCGCACAGATCTGTCCCACGGGCGCGATCCAAAAAAAGGAGGCGCGAGCATGACCAAGAGTATTTTATTAGTAGGCGTCGGTGGACAAGGCACGATTCTTGCGGGGAAACTGCTCACCACAGGCCTTCTCGAATCGGGATACGATGTAAAAATGTCGGAAATTCACGGCATGAGCCAAAGAGGGGGTTCGGTCTCCACACAGGTTCGCTACGGAGAAAAAGTCGAGTCGCCCGTGATTGAACCCGGCGGAGCCGATATACTGGTTTCTTTTGAACAGATGGAAGCCCTGCGCTGGCTGTCCTATGTAAAACCGGGCGGAAAGGTCATTACCAATGACGCAAAAATCGCCTCCATGCCGATTCTGTCAGGCGATGCGCTGTATCCGGATCACGCGATCGAAGAAATGCAGAAGCACGCTGAGGTAAAAGTCGTAGGCGCGCAAAAAATAGCGGAAGAATTAGGCAATCCCCGCGTAACCAATGTGGTACTCCTGGGAAGCCTGATCAAGTCGATGGATCTGGAACATATCGATTGGGAACAGATAATCCGCGACAATGTAAAAGAAAACTTTATCGATATCAATCTGCAGGCACTGAAAAAAGGATTGGAAATCGCATGAGTCGGATCCTTGTCATCAATCCGGGCGGTACCTCCACAAAAGTCGCCCTGTTTGAAGACGATACAGCGGTGTTCTCCAAAACGGTCATCCACCCTTCCGAAGAGCTGAAAGACTTCGGAAGGGTAATGGAACAGCATGCTTTTCGCACAAAAGTGGTGGAAGAGGTGCTGAAGGAAGCAGGCATTGCGATCGAATCCGTCGATATTGTGATGGCCCGCGGCGGACTGGCACAGCCCATGGAAGGCGGCGTATACGAGGTGACGGATGATCTGATTGCCGATATGCGCGACTGCCGCTACGGGGAGCACGCATCCAATTTAGGGGCTCTGATCGCCCGGGATCTGGCAGAACGCGCCGGTGTGCACGCCTTTATTATGGATCCGGTCTCTGTTGATGAAATGGACGATGTGGCGCGGATCACCGGACTGAAGGAGATCTCCCGTGTGAGTTTGCTGCACGCCTTGAACAGCCGCGCGATGGCGCGGGCGGTCGCAGATGAATTGCATAAACCGTACGAAGCGCTCAATATGGTCACGGCGCATCTGGGCGCCGGCATTTCCATCATACCGCACCGCAAAGGAAAAATGATCGACTGTAATAATCCGATGGAAATGGGCCCGTTTTGCCCGGACCGCGCCGGCGGCCTGCCATCCAAAGAACTGGCAAAGCTCTGCTTTTCCGGCAAATATGAAGAACAGGAATTCCTGAAAAAGATGACGCGCGAAGGCGGACTGAACGATCATCTCGGCACCAAAGATCTGCGCGTCGCTGAAAAAATGGCGGCAGACGGAGACGAATATGCCGATCTGGTTTTATCCGCCATGAGCTATCAGATCGCAAAAGAAATCGGAGCGATGGCCACCGCGTTGACAGGAGATGTAGACGCAATTGTGTTAACCGGCGGCATGGCCCATTCCGAACGCATGGTAAAAGAAATCACCGAACGAGTACAGTATATCGCTCCCGTTTTTGTCAAAGCCGGCGAATATGAAATGGAAGCTTTGGCAGGGGGAGGACAGCGCGTATTGACAGGCACCGAAACATCTAAGCCATATGAAAGGTTGAATCGTCCACAATGAATAAGAATAAAAGAACGACTGAAATCTTTGTAAGCGGCTTTGCGTTATTTGCGATTTTCTTTGGCGCAGGCAATCTGATTTTCCCGCCCATACTGGGCAATATGACCGGAGACAGCTGGTGGAAAGCCATGCTCGGCTTTCTGGCAACCGACCCCGTTTTGCCGATCCTGGGCGTTATTGCAATGGCGCGTATCGGTGGCGGACCCGAAGATATGGGTAAACGCGTACACCCGAAATTTGCCATTATTCTCTCGGCAATCTGCATTCTGATTATCGGACCGGTTATCGCCGTGCCCCGCACAGCGGCAACCACCTATGAACTGGCAATCCAACCCTACTTAGGTACCAATACGGTGGCTTTGGTGATCACCTCGATCGTTTTCTTCGGCATTGCCTTTTTCTTTACCGTCAACGAAGGACGCGTCATCGACATTATCGGAAAGTTCCTGACACCCGGTCTGCTTCTGGTGCTGGCCGCCATCATTGTAAAAGCGATCCTCTCACCGATCGGACCGATTGTGAATACGGGGTATGAGAACTCCTTCCACTTAGGCTTTACAGAAGGCTATCAAACGCTGGATGCGCTGGCTGCGGCTATTATCGGCGGCATAGTCATCAGCGGACTCAAGCACAAGGGATACGACGACAAAGACGAACAGCGCTATATCCTGATCCGTTCGGGTATTGTTGCAGGGATTCTTCTCGCTTTTGTATACGGCGGCCTGACTTTTGTCGGCGCGACCACTTCGGCAACACCCGAAACCAATCGGATCGCCCTGCTTCTGTATTCCGTACGTCAGATCTTTGGCAATGCCGGCGGCGTACTCTTAGGCATTTCGGTGGCTTTGGCTTGCATGACCACTGCCGTGGGACTCATTTCCGCTTGCGGCAACTTCTTTAATCAGGTTTCCGGCGGAAAACTGCCTTACCGTACCGTGGTGATTGCGACAACGCTGTTCAGCTTTGCCATGTCGATGATGTCGGTGGAAGGGATCATCAATCTGGCGTTCCCGATACTGCTTACGGTATACCCGGCGGTTATCGTCCTGATTGCCCTCACGCTGTTTGACAAGCAGATCCATTCGAATCTGTCCTATATCGGACCGGTCTTTACCGCACTCGTTTTCGGTTTTGTGGAAGCGGTCAACAGTTCGTTTGGCTGGTTTGAAGGATTGCATGCCATCATCATGAAAGTTCCCCTGGCAGAAGCCGGATTCCCGTGGGTCGTGCCCGCCGCGATCGCGTTTTTGGTCTTTACCACGATTGCGTCCATGCTGGGTCACACCGACGATATCGGGGAGAAGAATCTGCTGATTAAACGACAGCGCATGACGTCTGTCATATAAGAGGTGTAGAATGACTTCTAAAATGATGCTTACATTGGGTACCCAGCGTTCCGCCATCCGCGAGATTGCGGCCTGGGGAGCCAAAAGAAAACAGGAGATCGGTCCGGAAAATGTACTGGACTTCAGTTTGGGGAATCCGAATGTACCCGCACCGGATGAAGTAGCCGAAGCGATTTTATCCATCGTGCAGGATTCGTCCCCGGTTTCTTACAACAGCTATACCGCCTCGCCCGGCGCAGACGATGTGCGCGGTATTATTGCCGATAATCTGAACCGCCGTTTCGGGACAGACTATACCGCAAAGAATCTGTATCTGACGGCCGGGGCCGCAGCGGCTTTGTGTATCGCGCTGAGCGCGCTTGTGTCGTCGGATAAAGACGAGGTGATCGTTTTTGCCCCGTATTTTCCGGAGTACAAAGTCTTTATCGAAGCCCGCGGCGCAACCATGAAAGTGATTCCCGCACGGCCGGATTTCTCCATGCACCCGGAAGATCTGGAAGAGGCCATCAATGAAAATACGGCAGCGGTTCTGATCAACTCGCCCAACAATCCCTCGGGTTTTGTGTACGATGAAAAAACGATTCATATGCTTTCGGATATGCTGCGCAAAAAGAGCCGCGAATTCGGGCGGCCGATCCGCATTGTATCCGACGAGCCGTACCGTGAACTGGCCTATGACGTAAAGGTACCGTTTTTGCCGAACTACTACGACGATACGCTCGTTTGCTATTCGTGGAGCAAGTCGCTCAGCCTGCCCGGTGAACGGATCGGCTATGTGCTCGTACCGGACAAGGTAACCGCAGCCGATGAAATGATTGCGGCCATTGCCGGCAGCGGACGCGCATTGGGGTATGTCTGTGCGCCCAGCCTGTTTCAGAAGGTGATCGGCCGATGTATCGATGTAATGCCCGATTTGCGCATTTATGCGACGAATCGTGAGAAGCTCATTGCGGGTCTGGAAAAAGCCGGCTACGAATTTGCTCGTCCCGACGGCGCGTTCTACTTCTTTATCAAGTCGCCTTTCCCGGGCGGCGGCCAGGAATTCCATGAGCGGGCCAAAAAGGAAGACCTGCTTGTCGTACCCGGTGCCAGCTTTGGCGCGCCGGACTATGTGCGCCTGTCGTATTGCACCACCACAGAGGCGATCGAAAGAGCGCTTCCCATCCTGCAAAAGCTGATGGACGAAAAATAAAAACTCCATAGATACCGCAAGAAAACCGGCTGAACAAAGGCCGGTTTTTTTCTCGGGGAGCGATTTACCGCAGAGCAGAGCCGATTGTTACTCTTTCTTTATATGTATGGATCTTGTATAATTTCTATAACAGGATCTTAGAAACGGAGAAAAGAATGAAGTTTTGTGTTGTGGGGATCAATCACCATATTGCGCCGATTGCCTTGCGGGAAAAGGTGCATTTCAAGGAAACGGATATTATTGCCTGTTCCGAACAGATCACAGGCGAAGGGATCGAAGAGTGCATAATCGTCTCAACATGCAATCGGTCCGAAATCTATTTTATGTCCCGGGATGTTATAGCGGATTGCGGGCGGATCAAACAGTTTTATCAGTCTTATTTTCAAACACCGATAGAGGATGCGTTTTTTATCGAAAAAGTCAGTGACGATGCGATTCGGCACTTGTTTTATGTGTCGGTCGGGCTGGATTCCGCCGTGGTGGGAGAAGACCAGATCCTGGGGCAGGTGGTCGATGCACAGGAGACCGCCATCAATATCGGCAGTACGGGAAAAGGAATCAACAAGATCTTTCGGGAAGCCATTACCTTTTCCAAGGAGGTAAAAACACAAACCAATGTCAGCCACACGCCGGTCAGTATCGCCTATATCGGAGTTAAACAGATTGCCCGCTTTGTGGACTTGAAAACGGCCCGGGTACTGGTGAGCGGACTGGGCAATATGGGACGGCTGGCCGCGGTGCATCTGATGGACAGCGGGGCGGAGGTGTTTGTGACCAACCGGACGATCGAAAATTCCTACAAAATCCAGCGCGAGCGCCCGGGCGTACAGGTTCTGCCGTTTGAAAAGCTGAAAGAAAACATAGAAAGGGTCGATGTGGTTGTATCTGCCACATCTTCGCCGCATGTGATCATTAAAGAAGAACATGTGGCGGGAATCCAAAAGCCGCTTTACATACTGGATCTGTCTTTGCCGCGGGATGTTTCGCCCGATGTGGGAGAGAAGGAGAATATCACGCTTTTTGATATCGACAGCCTGCAGAAAATATCGGAAGAGAGCCAGAAACAAAAAAAGGAAATCCTGGACGGCTACCGCGACGCGATCGAAACAAAAATTCAGGAAATTCAATCCTGGGACCTGAACCGCAAAGTCGATCCGCTGATGAAGTCGCTGAATGAACGTTGCGACGAAATTGCCAATCAAACGCTCAACTACATCTTCCGCAAAACGGAGCTGAATCACAGCGAACAAAAGAAGGTGGACAAGATTGTTCGCGCCGCACTGAAAAAGGTCATGCGGGAACCGATCTTGTCGCTGAAGGAAATGGAGGACTTTGCGAAAAAGGAATCCGTCATTCAGACGCTGGAAGAGATGTTGACGAAATAATACAAGAAACGAACCGTTTCGCAGGCCTAAAAAGGCTGTAAGAAGGAGGGTATACCATGCGTATGCGAAGAACACGGGGCAATGCGCTCATCCGGCAGATGATCGCGGAGACCTCGTTACAGATCAGTGATTTTATCTATCCGCTGTTTATCGTGGAAGGAAGCCAAATCAAACGGGAGATTCCGTCTTTACCGGATGTGTATCATTTTTCGGTAGACCGGCTGGAAGAAGAGATCCGGGAACTGGTTGCCCTGGGGATCAAGGCGGTTTTGCTGTTCGGCGTACCGAATGAAGAAGACAAAGACGAGAAGGGCACGGCAGCCTACGACGAGCAGGGTGTGGTGCAAAGAGCCACCCGAAAAATCCGGGAGATTACCGACGACATTCTCGTTATAACCGATGTGTGCATGTGCGAATATACCAGTCACGGACATTGCGGCCTTCTGGATAAAGACGGGGTTGTGCAAAATGATCCGACAACCAAAGAACTGGCCAAAATTGCCCTCTCGCATGCCCGGGCCGGCGCACATATCGTGGCGCCCTCCGATATGATGGATTTTCGCGTAGCGGAGATACGGCGCGCGCTGGATCAAAACGGCTACCAGGATATCCCGATTATGGCTTACAGCGCCAAATACGCGTCCAACTATTACGGACCTTTCCGCGAGGCGGCCGGGTCGGCCCCGTCTTTCGGCGACCGCAAGAGCTATCAGATGGATTATCACAATAGCGATGAAGCCCTTATGGAAATTGCATTGGATATGGAAGAAGAGGCGGACTTTGTGATCGTCAAGCCGGCTTTGGCTTATCTGGATATTATCCGCCGGGTGAAAGACAACTGTAATACACGCATTGTTGCCTATAATGTCAGCGGGGAGTACGCCATGCTGAAGAATGCCGTCAAAAACGGCATGGTCGACGAAGCGGTCATTTACGAAACCCTGATCGCCATAAAGAGAGCCGGCGCGAAAAACATTATCACCTATCACGCAAAAGACATTGCCAAACAATGCAAGGAGGGGTCTTTTGAACTTAATTGAGCGGGCAAAACAAAGAATACCCGGCGGGGTGAATTCGCCGGTACGCGCTTTCGGTTCGGTTGATATGGATCCTGTGTTTATCCGATCGGGCCGGGGTGCCTATGTATACGACGAATCAGGCAATGAATACCTGGACTTTATCGGTTCCTGGGGGCCTATGATCCTCGGGCACGGAAAAGAAGAACTCATCCAAAATGCGCAAGAATATCTGCAGGAAGGCCTTACCTTCGGGCTGCCTACCGCCATTGAAGTAGAAATGGCGGAACTGGTCACCGAAGCCACCCGGACAGACATGGTGCGCATGGTCAACTCCGGCACGGAAGCCGCCATGTCGGCCATCCGACTGGCCCGCGGTTTTACCGGCCGGGAGAAAATCATAAAGTTTGAAGGCTGCTATCACGGGCATTCCGACTCGCTATTGGTCAAATCCGGCAGCGGAACGCTGACTTTCCGCAAACCGACATCCTCCGGTGTGCCTTACGACACGATCAAACACACGATCGTTTGCGAGTACAACAATATAGAAAGCGTGAAAGAAGCCGTGCGGCAGTTCCCCGATGACATTGCCTGTGTGATTCTGGAGCCCATTGCCGGGAATATGGGCGTGGTGCCTTCGGAATTGGCTTTCATACAGGAACTCCGGGCGCTCACGGAAAAAGAAGGTATTATACTGATCTTTGACGAAGTCATTACCGGATTTCGCACCGTATATGGATCCATCTCCTCTTTGTTCGGGGTACAGGCGGATCTGTACTGCTTCGGGAAGATCATCGGCGGGGGCCTGCCTGTGGGGGCATTTGCGGGCAAACGGGAGATTATGGAACACCTGAGTCCGGTGGGCGGCGTGTATCAGGCCGGCACCCTGTCCGGCAATCCGCTTGCCATGAAAATGGGGCGGGATACGCTGCATATTCTGCGCGATAATCCGGCGATTTATGACAAATTGGCGGAATACGGGGCCATGCTGGAAGAGGGATTCACCAGCAATCTGAAAGAGACGAACACACCGGGCGCCGTCACCCGTTTCCGGTCGATGGTTTGCCTGTTCTTTGGCGAATTCGACACGATCCGCTCGTTTGAAGATGTAAAACATGCCGATACCGATACCTACGCGCGCTACTTTAAGGAAATGATCGGCATGGGTATTATCCTGGCGCCGGCCCAATTTGAAGCGATCTTCCTTTCGGACGCACACACGAAGGAGAATATCGAATACCTGATTGCCTCCTCCAAAAAAGCCATGCTTGCGATCAAGTAGTTTCCCGTCCCTCCTTCTCTCTTTGGAGAATGGCGATTTGTCTTCACTCCGGGACCCTGCCGAGGCAGGGTCTTTTTTTGTGACAAAAATTATTGCAAAACAATAATTAATGTAGTATTATTATTGTAATACGATAATTCTGGAGGTGGAGGATGAAACGCCGTCGATTAGGGATACTGCTTGTTGTTGTCGGTTTTACGGGTCTTTTTGTCACGCTGTTTTCGTTTGTCGGACGCTTATGGGAGTTTCCGCTGGGGTTTATCGGTAAAGGCCTGCGCCGGCTTTCTCTTTCGGGGTCTTTGGGCAATGGTTTGGCGGTGATGCTCTTTGTTGCCGTTTGTCTATTGCCGGTATATCTTTTGTACAGGCAGCGAAAGAATCGGCCGTTGTTTGCGGAAGATGCGCTTTTGGTACTTTTGTCGCTGCTGCTGGTGCCGCTGCTGTACGGGGCGGTGAATCCCGGCCGCTTGTGGCAAACGGGCGGGCCGGATATGTCCGACCCGTTCGGCATCGCGGTGATCGGATCGATAGGAGTCGCCTATGGCGTATTCCGGATGATACGGGAGAGTCAGGGTTCTGAACAGCGATTGATCCGTCTTTTGCGTTTTCTTTTGTATGGCGCAGCCATCTATTTTGTTCTGGCTGTCACGGTGGGAGCCGCCTCGCAGACGGCAGAGAGCTACCGCGGGATCCTTGCCAATGCCGCCGGTGGACAGCAGGCAAACCCGGTGGAATGGGGGATGCTGTGGTTCGGTTTTTTGGCGGGCGCCGTTCCGAATGCCCTGGGGCTTTTTACGATACTGCTCAGTTTGGACTGGCTCGATGCATCAGCCCGCGACCGTTATTCGGAGGCGAGCCTGCAGGCAGCCGCAAAACTGGCGGAGTGGAGCAGGAAAGCCCTCGTGATCAGTATGTTGGTGCATCTGGTGTATCAGCTGTTGCAGCTTTTCTTGATATCCCGATTGGCCCATGCGCGTTTCAGTATTCACATCCCGGTTTTTTCCGTCTTTTTCGTACTGGCCGCCCTGCTTTTTGCCCGGAGGGCGGAAGCGGACTGCGCTATGAAACAAGAGAATGATCTGTTCATATGATTACCGTGCATCTGGAAGAAGTCTTAAAAAAACGAGGCATGACGTCCAAGGAACTGGCGGCTTTGGTACATATCACAGAAGCCAATCTGTCGATCCTGCGCAGCGGGAAGGCGAAGGGCGTGCGTTTTCACACCTTAAACCGCATCTGTTTTTATTTGCAGTGTGAACCGGGAGACATTCTGCAATTTGACGGAGAATTGGAGGCGGACGATGAAGAATAACAGAATATGGATAGGAATCCTGCTTCTTGCCTTTGTAGTGGGTGTGGCAGGACAGCCCCTGGCAGACGCAAACGATACAGGGGCTGCTAAGGACCGTTTAGTCGGCATCCTGCTGGCACAAGAACCGCCCGACCGGCTGGACTTTTCCGATGCGCGCATCCAGGCGGGGCAAACAGGAGACGATGTGATCCTTTCCGAGGTTTCCCGGCAAAAGATTTATGCGACAGAAAGTCGGAACGAACAAGGTAAGACCTATACTTTTCCCGGTATAGACGATCCGCATGTCATCTTTGTGCGGGAGGAAAACCCCGACGGATTTGCGTCGGTCTATCTGGATCAGACGCCGGGGATAGTTACCTTCCTGGATTATAACGACAAAGGAGATACCGGCGATGTCGAACTGCAGGCCGAGGTGCATGTGTCGGCCGAAGAAGAAACCATTCTGTATCCCTGTCTGCTTTATCGGGAAGGCAATGGCAAGGTGTACACTGCAGGGAGCGAACCGAGCTGGCTGCTGCACGAAGAGAGCCTCGGTCATCTGTTGACCCTTACCTTTGAAGAGAGCTATACGCGAAACAGAAACGGGATAGAAGAAGACGATTCGATCCGGATCGAACTGGCTTCATACGTTGATCTGCCTCCGGACGCGTTCCGGCTGATTGAAATGGACGAAGACCACGGTATCGTGCAGGAAATGCAATACGACAAGAAGAAGCTGCCGGAAAGCTATGCACCGAAAGCCGATTGCGCGTATCTGCTGCTGGAGACGCTGCGCACCGATCGTGACGGAAAGCCTTTCACCGAGCGGAGGATCTTTGCACGCGGGGATGAGAGTTTAGACGTATATATCTGCGAGAGCACATTCTGCGAACGCCAAACGGTCGTTTTACACTGGTAGGCAGGGTCCCTTGTTCCGATGAAAACAGCGCCGGATTCCGTTATAATGAATCCGTAAGCAAGGGAGAGCCCATGAAAATTGCCGTCATTCTTGTGAATATGTTTGAAGGCCGCCACGAAGACGCCATGCAACCGATCCTGTTTGCGATTCTGGATGCGCTTTCGCCGGGACATACGCTGCATTTTTACGACGAACGGATCCGTCCGCTCCCGGAAGGGATCGATGCGGATCTGTTCGCCTTGTCCGTGGACACTTTTTCCGCCGCCCGGGCCTACCGGTTGGCGGATATTTTGCGTGCACAGGGGAAAACCGTCGTATTAGGCGGCATCCATCCGACCTCCGTGCCGGATGAAGCACAGGCGCATGCCGATGCCGTCATTGTCGGCGAGGCGGAAGACACCTGGCCGGAGCTTTTGGCCGATGCGGAACAAGGCTGTTTGCAAAAGCGCTATGTTTCAGAGCAGCCTCCGCTCGTAAGCTTTGATCCGGGTCACCCCGCGCTGCAAAAAGGTTATTTGCCGCTGGGTATTATGGAGACGTCGCGCGGGTGCCCGCATACCTGTGATTTTTGCAGTGTAAAGGTTTTGTATCCCGGTCGCGTGCGCAGAAAGCCGCTCGCCATGATCGAAACGGAGATTGCCCGCTCGCCGCACCGGCTTCTGTTTTTTGTCGACGACAATCTGTATTCCGACCGCGCGTATTTTCTGGCTTTATTGCAAATACTCAAAAACCATAAAAAACGCTGGGCCGCGCAGGTTTCTGTCAATATAACGGGTGATGCGTCCGTGCTGGACGCCGCAAAAGATGCGGGCTGTGTTCTTCTTTTGATGGGATTTGAATCCCTCCACAAAGATGCGCTGCAGCCGATGGGAAAAATGCAGAATCTGCAGACGGATCTGGCGCAGGCAGCCGCAGCGGTGCATCAAAAGGGCATGCTCCTGTATGCAACCTTTGTGTTCGGCTACGATACCGACACCGCACAGCGGGTGCGTGAAGTCGAGCAGTTTGCCAATCATTTGGGCATTGCGGTCGTAAACTTCAACCCGTTGCAACCGATGCCCGGTACGCCCCTGTACAAACGCCTGCAAAAGGAAGAGCGCCTGCAGGAAACCGCTTGGTGGCTGGACTCCCGCTACCGTTACGGGCAGATGGCGTTTGAACCCAAAGAGGTGTCCGGGCGGGTTTTAAGCGAAGAAATTGCCGGTGCGCGCAGGCGGTTCTACGGACGAAGAAATACCCTAAGGCGCTGGCTGAGAAATCCCGCCGCAAAAAGTCCGGTCAACACAGGACTGCATTTTTTACTGAGCCATGTATCAAGAAAAGAGATCCGGCGCAAGGAAGGCAGGCTTTTGCATGCGAATCACACTGATTAAACCGAATATGGGCATGTCCAAAGGCAAAGTCTATATCGACGAAGGGCGCATGGAGCCATTGCAGATCGGGGTTCTGGCGGGCATGATCCCCAAAGAAGATGCCGTTACGTTTTATGATGATCGCATGGAAGCGATCGACTATACCGAAAAGACGGATCTGGTCGCCCTGACCGTAGAGACCTTTACCGCCAAACGGAGCTATCAAATTGCGGACCAATACAAAAAACGCGGCGTGCCGGTCGTTTTGGGCGGGATGCATGTGACGCTGTGCCCGGAAGAAGCAAAAGCCCATGCCGATGCCATCGTCATAGGGGATGCGGAGTCCGTCTGGCGAAGTTTGCTGGAGGATGCAAAAAACAAACGGCTCCGGCCGGTATACCGCGGGGCGTATCAGTCCTGTCCGCAGGAGAAAGTCTTTGTGCGAAGGGATTTGTTTCAGAACAAGGGGTATCTCCCCATTACGCTGATGCAATATTCGCGCGGATGCCCGTATCATTGTCATTTCTGCGCATCCAGTGCGTATTTCGGGGCACGCCATGCGGTTCGGCCTATCGATGAAGTTGTGGAGGAAATCCGCCGTCAGAAGCGGAAACTGGTGTTTTTTGTCGACGACAATATCGTGGCCGATTTTACCGCGGCCAAAGCGCTGTTCCGCGCGCTGATCCCGCTGAAGATCCGCTGGGTGTCACAGGGTTCGATCGATATGCTGAAGGATAAAGAACTCATGCAGCTTATGGTACAAAGCGGCTGTATGGGGCTGGTGATCGGCTTTGAATCGGTGGATCCGCAGAACCTGGCCGCGATGAACAAACAGGCGAACCGATCGCTCTCAGAAAACTATGAGGAGCAGATTGAAGCGCTGCGCGCTTACGGCCTGCAAACCTGGGCTGCCTTTACCATCGGTCACGACAACGATACGGTGGAATCCGTCGAGGCCTTGTGTGATTTTGCCATCCAAAGCAAATTCACCTTTGCGGCGTTCAATATTCTGATGCCGTATCCGGGTACCCGCCTGTATGACAGGCTGGCTGCGGAAAACCGGCTCTTGTATGACGGAAAATGGTGGCTGCATCCTGCGTATCGCTTTAATCACGCGGCGTTTGTCCCCAAACGCATGACCGCAGACGAACTGACCACAGCCGGCTTTCAGGCCAGGAAGCGCTTTAATGCACCGGGCAGCATTTTCAAGAGAGCCTTTGAGCCCCGCACCAATATGGGAAGCCCGTACCGGCTCATGACGTATTTGCTTTACAACCCGCTGTTTCGAAAAGAAGTGTTTAAAAAACAGGATATGTATTTAGGAGTACAGGATGACGACGAAAATTATTGCGCCCGCTGAATTGGACGCTGTGCAGAAAGACCGCATGTTTCAACTGATGGCTACCCATTATGACGGGGTAAAACCGGATGTGTTCCTACAGGATCTGCAGGAAAAAGACGCGGTGATCCTGCTGGAAGAAGAGGGAGAGGTCATCGGCTTTTCCACGCAGAAGATCATAGAAACGCACGGGATCCGCGCGGTATTTTCCGGCGATACCATTATCGATCGGGCACACTGGGGCACCCAGCAGCTGTCCCGCGCGTTTGCCCGCCACTTTTTTTCGCATCCCGACGGTCCGCTGTACTGGTTTTTAATCTCCAAAGGCTATAAAACCTACAAGTATCTGCCCACCTTCTTCCGGACGTTTTATCCGCGCTACGATCAGGAAACGCCTGCGGATATGAAAATGCTGCTGGATGCGCTGGGACAGCGCCTGTATCCGGATACGTACTGCCCGAAAACCGGTGTAATCACCTATGGAGAAAAGAAGGATCGCCTCAAACCGGAACTGGTGGATCTGTCTGCCCGTGAAGGCGATCCCCATTACGACTTTTTTGTGCAGGCCAATCCGAATTTTGCCTCCGGAGATGATCTGGCCTGTATCACCCTTCTTTCTCGTGACAATCTGCGCAAAGGGACCGAACGCATCCTGTTCGGAAAAGCATGAAGCTTCTGTACGCGATGCTGAAATGGCGCTACCGGGCGCTAGCCATCGCGTATCAGTCGGCTCCTGCACAGGAAGCGCTGCTTTTGTCGCTGCTTGAAAAAAACCGGAATGCAGCGTACGGAAAAACGTACGGATTTTCCTCTATTCGTTCGGAAAAAGCGTATCGCGAACAAGTGCCCGTGGTCCGGTTTGACGATATCGCTCCGTGGGTGGAGCGGATCCGGCAGGGCGAGACGGGCGTATTGACAGAAGAACCCGTGCTTCTATTTGAGCCGACGGGCGGTTCGTCCGGCGTGCGCAAGTGGATTCCCTATACAAAAACCCTGCAGACCCAATTCCGGCAGAGTGTCGAGGCCTGGCTCTACGATATCTACACCGAATATCCCGGCGTGGATCAGGGGAAAGCCTACTGGATGATTACGCCGCCTTTTACAGAAGAAGACACAGCAGAAACCGATGTGCCCGTTGGATTTGAAGACGATGCGGCGTATCTGGGAAGCTGGGGACAAAAGCTGATGAACCGGATGATGGTGCAGCCGTTGATTACCCCGGGCATGGACACCGAGACCTTCTATACGGTTACCGTGCGCGCGTTGGCTGCGGAAAAGAATCTGCGCTTGTTGTCGGTGTGGAATCCGAGTCTGCTTTTGAATCTGCTCGGCTTTTTACAAAAACAGTCGGACACGGTGAAGAAAACTCTCTCCAAAAGCCGTGCAGAGGCATTGGAGCGGGCTGTGCAGACAGAAAACTGGCAGCTTCTGTGGCCCGAACTGCGCCTGCTCAGCTGCTGGGCGGATGCGTCCGCCGCAGACGATGCAAAAGAATTGGCCGCATGTCTCCCCTTTGCAACAATGCAGCCGAAGGGGCTTTTGTCTACTGAATGCATGGTCAGTTTCCCGACACGGGAAAGCCTTGCACACGGCGGCATGCTGCCGGCTTTTCGGAGTACCTATATGGAGTTTTTCACCGAGGATCGTTTCTTCTGTCTGCAGGAGATAGAAGAAGGCGTGGAATACGATGTGATCGTTACAACCGGCGGCGGCTTGTACCGCTACGATACGGGCGACCGCATCCGGGTAACCGGCCGGCTGGGGAGCGTCCCGCTTCTTCGTTTTACCGGCCGTACCGGCACGGTGGATCTTGTCGGAGAAAAACTGACGCCCGGTTTTGTGGAGACGGTATTTTCCGACCTGACGGGGTTTTATCTTCTTATGCCCATGGAAAAAGGATATGTACTGTGCACCGACACCGCGATCCGTCCGCAGGAAGCGGAAACGCGCCTGCTTACTTCGCATCACTATGCGCTGGCAAGGAGAATGGGGCAGCTGAAACCGGTCCGTGTGTTTCGTATCACCGGCGATGCAAAACAGCAGTATTTTGAACAATGCCAGCGCCACGGCCAGCGTCTGGGCGATATAAAACCCGTGCGGCTCACCGCGCGCACCGACTTTGTTTTCACAGGAGAATATCATGATTAGAATTGCCTTTCTGGCCCCCGCGGGTGCCATGCACCGCGCGGGCGGGAACTTCGGGAAGAGCCTGCATTATGCACCGCTGACACTCACCACATTGGCGGCCCTGGTGCCGGAGGAGATCGAAACCGAACTGTCCATTCACGATGAAACCGTAGAAAAAATAGATCCGGATCTGGAAGCGGATCTCATTTGTATCACCGTGATCACAGGCACTGCGCCGAGATGTTACCGTTACGCCGACTATTTTCGCAGCCGGGGGATCACGGTAGCGCTGGGCGGGGTGCATGTTTCCATGCTCCCGGAAGAGGCGGCACAGCATGCCGATATCCTGTTTACCGGCTTCAGCGAGCAGACCTTCCCGCAAATGATCCGCGACTTTGCCAAAGGCGAAGCCAAACCGCGCTATCATCAGGAGGAGGGTTACAGCCTGATCGGCCGGCCGATGCCCCGGCGGTATCTTTTGAAAAAGGACGGCTATATCACGACCGCCACGCTGGAGGCCGTGCGCGGCTGTTCGTATCCGTGCACCTTCTGCGCCTATCCGACCGCCTTTGGCCGCACGGTCTATGAACGCAATGTCGACGAGGTGCTCCGGGAAGTGGAGGCTTTGCAATCGCGCATTCTCGTGTTTCCCGATGTCAATCTCATGGCGAACCGCGCCTATGCGAAAGCGCTTTTTACCGCACTCATTCCGTACAAAAAACAGTGGCTGGGGCTTGTGACCTCCTCCATCGGGCTGGATGACGAAATGCTCGACCTGTTTGAAAAAAGCGGCTGCCGCGGACTTTTGATCGGCTTTGAATCGATCACGCAGGATGCCCAGAGCTTTATCAACAAAGGCGTCAATCATGTGAAAGACTACAAAGAACTCATGAAAAAGCTGCACAGCCGCGGTATTCTCGTGCAGGGCTGCTTTGCGTTCGGCTCCGACGAGGAAGACCCCTCCGTTTTTGAAAAAACGGTTGAAATGGTGGAAGAGATCCGGATCGACCTGCCGCGATACAGCATCCTCACCCCGTTTCCGAAGACCCGCCTGTATGCGGATCTGGAGGCACAGGGGCGGATATTTGAACGCGACTGGGCCATGTACGATGTGGAACACTGTGTGTTTACTCCCAAAAACATGACCGTTGAACAGCTGGAAGAAGGCATCACCTGGGCGTGGGAGCAGACCTATTCTTTCAGGAGTATATTTCAGCGCCTGAAACCCTTCCGGCATGCGCCCTGGCTTTCCCTCCCGCTGAACTTCGGCTACAAGGGCTATGCGGACAAATACCACCGCTACACAAGAGAAGTCATGACCGACAATCGCGATATTCCGGAGGTACGGGCATGAAACTGCTGTATATCCTGCCGGCCATCGGGAAGAAAAAGGGCGAAAAATATATCGGTACGTGGAAAATGGCGCCCTTGACCCTGGCTACCTTAAAGGCTCTCACACCGAAAAAACATCAGGTGGATCTGTACGACGACCGCTTGGAGCTGCTGCAGGAACAACCGGATTACGATGTCTGCGCGATCGTCGTGGAAACCTATACGGCGCTTCGCGCCTACAAACTGGCTGCCCGGCTGCGAGAGCGGGGCATACGGGTTATCCTTGGCGGGTATCATGTCACCCTGGAACCGGAAGAAGCGGCCGCCCATGCCGATGCGATCGTGACAGGCAATGCCGAAAGCGTCTGGGAGACGGTGCTTTCGGATCTGGAAGCGGACAAATTGCAAAAAATCTATTGCGGCAAGACCGCCTTTACCCCGGCGCTGCCGGATCTCAGCCTGTATGAAGGGAAAAAATACCTGCCGGTGAGTCTGGTTGAAACCGGGCGCGGCTGTATTCATTCGTGTGAATTCTGCGCTATTACGGCGGCCTACGGCGCCTGCTATCACAGGCGCCCGATCGATGACATTCTCCGGGATGTGGAGCAAAACCGCCACCGGTATTTTTTTCTCGTCGATGACAATCTCATAGCCGACCGCGCGCATGCCATGGAACTGTTTCGCCGGCTGAAAGAAAAAAACATCAAATGGGCCGGGCAGGGCACGCTGCTGGCCGGAAAAGATCCCGCCCTTTTGCGCGCTATGAAAGAATCCGGTTGCGAGATTCTCCTGATCGGTTTTGAAAGCCTGAACGACGAGAATCTGCGGCAGATGGGCAAACGCCATCATCTGATCAAAGAGAGGGATCAGCTCGTTAACGCAATTCACGATGCGGGCATTCACATTTACGCCACTTTTGTTTTCGGCTACGACGCGGACGACGAGCAAACCGTACAGGAAGCGCTCGACTTTGCCCTGCGTCACCGCTTTTACACAGCCGCCTTCAATCATTTGCTGCCTTTTCCGGGCACGCCTCTGTATGCCCGCCTGAAAAAAGAAGGGCGGCTCCGGTATGAAAAATGGTGGTTGGAAGAGGACTATCATTACGGCGAACTGTCCTTTGTTCCAAAAAGACTCTCTCCGGAGAGGCTGGCCACCGCGTGTTTTGAAGCGCGCAAGGCCTTCAGTGCACCAAAAGAGCTGCTTCGCCGCTTTCTGCGCGTGGCCCGGCATTCTTCGCCGGTTTTGTGGGTTCTGTTTTTCGGGATGAATGTGCCCATCGGCAGGGAAGTATCGCAGAAGATGAATGTTCCTTTGGGAGGCAATCTCGATGAGCTCCCCAAATAGAAGCTATCGCGTCGTACAGGCTGGGCCTGAACACGATGCTGGCATGGCAAGGCTGCTGGAAGAAAGCGCCTTCGACGGTCCGATTGCCGTCAGCTACCGGCGCAGACCGTCCGTGATTGCCTCCTACAAAAAAGAAGCGGATGAAGGGCTTCTGTATGTGCTGCTGCATGGACCGGAAGAGGCGGTTGTCGGTATGGGGGCGGTTACCATCCGTTCCATTTGGCTGAACGGAAGATGGCAGCGCATGGCGTATCTGAGCGGGCTGCGCATCACACCGGCCCATCAGAAGGCGTTTTTGCTGATTCCCCGGATGTATGAAAGAATGTATCAGAGCACAAAAGACCAGGTCGATCTGTATCTGACGACGATCGTCTCCGACAATACCGATGTCATCCGCATGTTTGAGAAAAAGCGGCGGGCCATGCCCGAATACCGCTTTGAAACAGAACTGGAAACCTATCTGATCGGCAGCAAACCCGTGCGAAAAGAAGCGCAGATCCGGCCGCAGGAAAGAAAGACAAACGGCTGTGCGGATCCCGCCTGGCTGGCTGCGCGCGGAGCCCGTTTTTTCGGGACCGGGGAAAACTACGGCTATTTGCTGAAGCCCTACTGGAAGCAGTATCATATTAAAAGCTATCGGGGTGCCTACCGCCTGCTGTCGGTTTTGCCCACGGAGAAATTCTTTTTGCCCCGCTTTCCCAAACCGGGAACCGACGCTTCCTATCTGGCCGCAGGAGTATACGCAGACCATGATATGCCCCGAATTGTCGACACGCTGCGCCGCCAGACACCTGCCGATTTCCTGATGCTGAGTGCCGTACAGGGCAGTCCGCTGGCAGCGCATCTGAAGCGCCTCACGCCGGTCGTTTATCGGACCCGATTGTATCAGGTGCTCTTTCACGAGGCCGAACCGCAGGATCTGCGCGGGCTTGCCGTCGATGTGAGCTTTCTGTAAGAATCTTACGAGAGTACAGAGAGCATATGCATCGACGGCTTTTTTTGTGCAGGAATGAACCGAAAAATTTAATGTATTTTACAGGATAATCTATCCGGCAGGACCGGTTTTATTGTATACTGTACACAGGTACTGCACACAGGAGACGTATGCTGGAAATAAAAAACATACAAAAAGAATATCGCACAGGAGATCTCGTTCAGCGCGCGCTGGACGATGTCTCCTTTAATTTGCGCGACAATGAGTTTGTCGCCATACTGGGGCCGTCCGGCTCCGGTAAAACAACGCTGCTGAACCTTATCGGCGGCCTGGACCGCTACGATGCGGGGGATCTGATCATAAACGGCACTTCCACTAAAGACTATACCGACCGCGACTGGGATTCGTATCGCAATCATACGATCGGCTTTGTGTTTCAGAGCTATAATCTCATCCCGCATCAGTCGATTTTGTCGAATGTAGAGCTGGCGCTTACGATATCCGGTATCTCCCGTGCACAACGGAAAGATCGCGCCAAAGAGGTGCTTGCCAAGGTCGGTCTGAAAGACCATCTCCACAAGCGGCCGAATCAGCTCTCAGGCGGGCAGATGCAGCGGGTTGCCATTGCCCGGGCGCTGGTAAACGACCCGGAAATCCTGCTTGCGGATGAACCCACCGGCGCCTTGGATACCGACACCGGCATCCAGGTCATGGAGCTTCTGAAAGAAGTCGCCAAAGACCGGCTGGTAGTGCTTGTCACGCACAATCAGGAGCTGGCCGACCGCTACGCGAGTCGTATTCTCCGTTTGAAAGACGGAAAAGTCGTCGACGATACGCGCCCTTTTTCGGCAGAAGAAGCGGGCGATGAACCCGTGCACAGAAATCTCGGCCGGGCGTCCATGTCTTTTTTTACCGCGCTGTCTTTAAGCTTCAACAATCTGCGCACCAAATTCGGACGCACGCTGCTCACGGCCTTTGCCGGTTCCATCGGGATCATCGGGATTGCGCTGATCCTGTCTTTGTCCACCGGAGTCAACCAGTATGTGGAAGATGTGCAAAGAGATACCATGAGTTCCTATCCGATCACGATCGAAGAGCGCACCTTTGACCTGAGCTCCATGCTGGAAGAAGGCCGGCGCATTTCACAGGAAGATCCGGATCATGAAAAAGACGCCGTGTATTCCGACAGCCGGATGATCGAACGCATGGCCACGATGACGACGGGACTCACAGAAAACAATCTCACGGATTTTAAGGCCTATCTTGACAATCCGGCCAGCGAAATTCATACGTATATCGGAGACAATGGCATACATTACGCCTACAGCCCGCAGTTTGACGTGTTTACGCACGATCCGGAAGGCACGCTCATCAATACCGACGGCGTGCGCCTTGCAGAAGAAGAATCGGAAACGCAGAGGATGTTCGGCGGTCCGCCCGCAGGCACACCGGGGGCGCAGGGAAGCACCTTGTTTGGCGAGCTGCTGCCTCTGCCCGGCGGAAGGGGAATCAGCCCCGTCATCACCGACAACTATCAGATGATTACGGGCGAATGGCCCCAAAACGCGGGCGATGTCCTTTTGTTTTTGGATGAAAACAACGAGATATCCACCCTTGCGCTCTACGAAACAGGCCTACTGCCCGCAGAAGACTATATCGAACTCATGGACCGGCTGGATGCCGGAGAAGAAGTGGAAACGCCGCAGGTCGTCTTAGACTATGACGACGTCCTCGGAAAAACCCTTTGGCTGCTGCCGGTCGCGGAGAGCTATGAAGAGCACGACGGGGTGTATACCTTTGTCGGAGAAGACGAAGAGAAGATCGAAGAGCGTCTGGAAGAGGCCATCGAACTGACGATTACAGGCGTTGTGCGCCCGGCGGAGGATGCCGCCAATGCGCTGTTTGGCGCAACAATCGGCTACACGTATCAGCTTACCGAAGAAGTTATCGAACGGACCGACAAAAGCGAGGTGGTTCGGGCGCAAAAAGCGGATCCGGATCGTAACGTACTGACCGGACTCCGTTTTGCACCGGCGAACGATGCGCAAAAAGAAGAAGACGCCCGGGCGTATATCGAAACGCTCAATCTGTCCGAACGCGCCGCGCTGACCATGTTTTTGCAACAGGATAGAGACGAAGAAGAATCAGAAGAAGAGACAGAAGACACCGGCTCCGCCTTATCTGTACAGCCGGCAGAAGAGGCGGAAATCCCGCAGATGCCGCCCGGCCCAATGCCTAGCGGGGAAGAGGCCCTGGCCCAGCAGCTGGACGTGCTCACAGAAGACCCCGCCGTGCTTCGCCGGATCTATGACGACTTTATCACCCCGGGTTCCTATGAAGACAATCTTAAAACCTTTGGCGTCATCAGTATGGATGCGCCGTCTGCCATCCGGCTGTACACCGACAGTTTCGAAGCCAAAGACGGTGTATCCTCCGCGATCGAAAACTACAACCGCACCGCAGAGGAAGACGACCGCATCGTATACAACGATTATGTGGGCTTACTGATGTCTTCTGTGACGACCATTGTAAATGTCATCACCTATGTGCTGATCGCCTTTGTGGCTGTATCGCTCGTTGTGTCCAGCATCATGATCGGCATCATCACCTATATCAGCGTGCTGGAACGCACCAAAGAAATCGGCATTTTGCGGGCCATCGGCGCCTCCAAACGAAATGTCGCCCGGGTGTTCAATGCGGAAACCTTTATCGTCGGGTTGTTTGCCGGCCTGATTGGCGTCTTTGTCAGCCGGCTGATTCTCATTCCCGGCAATCAGCTCATTCATCATCTTACCGGGCTGGATACGGTACATGCGCGGCTGCCGCTCGCAGGGGCGGTTATCCTCGTCGTCCTCAGCATGATCCTTACGCTGATTGCCGGGCTGATCCCGGCCAATAAAGCAGCTAAACAGGATCCCGTCACAGCCCTGCGGACCGAGTAGGAAGATGCATTGCGAAATAAACTGCTTATAGAACTAACGAATAAAAACATTTCAGTGCCTAAATAGCATAAATTAATATATTGACTATTTCAAAACAATAGAGTACACTGTCTCTCAAGATAATGCAGGGAAAGAATGAATCCGATACCGCGTTCCCACAGAGAGCCGGCACAGAGTGCGAGCCGGCGGAACCGTTTGGATTCTCTCGCTTTCCGAGCAGACCGGCTGAATCAAGTAGGCCGGTACGCGTACCCGCGTTACGGGTCGGAGTGGCCGCATTTTTTGCGGCAAGCAGGGTGGTACCGCGATTGTCTCGCCCCTGGCATATGCCGGGGGCGTTTTTTTATGAGAGAGGTAGAAGAAATGCAGCATACAATTGCCGTCATAGTGGAAAACCGAGCGGGCGTTTTAACCCGGGTAGCGGGTTTGTTCTCCCGCCGCGGTTACAATATCAAAAGCCTCGCCGTAGGCGAAACGGACGTGCCGGGTGTTTCCCGCATGACGATAGTGGTAAACGGAGATCAAAAGGTGATCGAACAGGTGTCCAAACAGCTGTATAAGCTGATCGATGTGATTAAAGTCACCGATCTCACCGAAGAGGAGTATGTGGAAAGAGAGCTCATTATGCTGAAAGTCTTTGTGAACTCGGAGACCCGAACGGAGATTATCCAGACCGTAGACATTTTCCGGGCGCGCATTGTGGATATGGGGCGGGAGACTTTCATTATCGAATGCACGGGAGATCAGGGCAAAGTCGCCGCTCTGGAACAGGCGCTTAAACCCTACGGGATTAAAGAGATTGTCCGGACGGGTAAAATCGCCCTGTCCCGCGGAACAAAGGAGCAGAAGCAATGAGAATGACAGGAGCGCAGGCGATTATAAAAGGCCTGATTGATCACGGAATCAAAAATGTGTACGGGTATCCCGGCGGCGCCGTGCTGCCTTTGTACGACGCGCTATACGAAACCCGGGACATCCGCCATGTGCTGATGCGGAGCGAACAGGCGGCGGCGCATGCGGCCAGCGGCGTTTCCCGCACATCAAACACCGTGGGGGTTTGCATTGCCACCTCGGGCCCGGGCGCCACCAATCTCGTCACGGGCATTGCCACGGCCTATATGGACTCCGTCCCGATGATCGCCATCACCGGACAGGTGCCCACAGGGCTGATCGGGACCGATGCGTTTCAGGAAGTGGACATCACGGGCATCACGCTGCCCATTGTGAAGCACAGCTATCTGGTAAAAAACGCGGAGGAGATCCCGCAGATACTAGAAGACGCGTTTCATATCGCAAATACCGGAAGAAAAGGACCGGTGCTGATCGATATTCCGAAAAATGTACAGATGACGGAATTCGAGTACATAGAACCGGAAGAAACCCGTTTGCGCGGCTATAAGCCGAACTATGAGCCCAATAAAAAGCAGATCGCGCGCGTGGCGGACGAGATCCAAAAAGCAAAGCGTCCGCTGATTCTCACAGGCGGGGGCATGGTGCATGCAAAAGCAGCGCCAAGGCTTCGCGCTCTTTTGCAGACCGTGGAGATTCCTGTCATATCTACGTTGATGTCTTTGGGGACCGTGCCCAACCGGCATCCACTGTATTTCGGTATGCTGGGTTTGCATGGGCGGCCGGTTGCCAATTTTGCCGTGTCCAAATGCGATCTTCTGATCAGCCTGGGTGCGCGTTTTGACGACCGGACGACCCTCGTTCCGGAAACGTTCGCGCCGGAGGCCACCATTGTGCATGTGGATGTAGACCCGGCGGAGATCGACAAGAATATCGAAACCCGCGTGCCCATTGTGGCGGACCTGGGGCGGTTTATCGAAGAACTGGCAAAAAAAGCGGAGCCGAAAACCTGCCGGGACTGGGTGAAGCAGCTGACAGACTGGAACGATGCATATCCCTTCAAATATCAGGAAGACGATGCATTAAAACCCCAGATCGTGCTGCGGGCGCTTTCCGATCTCACAGACGGTAACGCATTTATCACAACCGAGGTCGGGCAGCATCAGATGTGGGCGGCACAGTTTTACCGGTATCAGGAGCCCGGACGACTGATCACTTCGGGTGGACTCGGCACCATGGGCTATGGGCTTCCCGCAGCGATCGGTGCCGCGATGGAAAATCCCGGCAAAACCGTTGTAAACATCGCCGGAGACGGAAGCTTCCAGATGAATATGGGAGAAATCGGCACCGCGGTGGAACAGGGCCTGCCGATCAAGCTGCTGCTGTTTAATAATCGTTCGCTGTCTTTGGTGCGTCAGCTGCAGTATTTCGGCGCAGGGAAACGCTACTCGGGGATCGACTTCACCTGCAATCCCGATTTTTGCAAACTGGTAGAAGCCTATCCCGATACCGAAACCTACCGGATCGAACGCCCCGACCAGGTGGAAGACGTGCTGAAAACGGCGCTCGCCAATGACAAATTCACCCTGATCGAATGCATCGTCAGCAACGAAGAACGCGTCTATCCCGTGGCCTGCCCGACCAATGGCCTGAACAAAATGAACTATCTGGACGACGTAGAAATCGTATGTGAATAAGGTTTATGATGGTGGCATGGTTTGCCGTCGCGCTCGTTATCTAATACAATGAAATGAAAAGAAGGCATGTATGCAGATCAATCAAAAGTAAGCGAAAAGACTTATCGATTATTTTGTGTGGCTTCCGTTTTCCGGAATTTTGCTTTTTCCGATCCTATCGATCTGGTTTTTTGTCGTGAAAAGTGAACCGGTTACTTTATGGCGTGTGATTTGGATTCATGGCGGACTCATCTTTTTTGGTTTGGCAGCATTGCCTTTTTATCTGTTGTTTTTCGAAAACCGCCGTTTCTACAGGGTCATTGGAAGTGGATAACGCTCTTGCTGATTTTCGCAACATCGGGAATCATAGCTTACTGCAGCTCTGTACAATAAAAAAACGGGGTCAGGCTTAACAAATTCACTTGCTTGTGAACAAGTTATCTTGCAAGTGAACAAGTTAAGCCTGACCCCGTTTTTGAGGGTTTAGATGAACAGATTCATATTGGAGTTGTCATTGTCGGCAAGCATGGTGGCGACGCCGCCGATTTCTACGCCTTCGATGAGCTCCTGTTCGGTGATGCCCATAACGTCCATGGACATTTGGCAGGCGGTGAGCTTTACGCCGGCGTCGATCGCCTGTTTAATAAGGCTCTCGAGCGAGTCGATGCCCTGGTCTTCCATGGTTTTGCGGATCATGGCGGAGCCTGCGCCCAGGAAATTCATTTTGGACAGGCCGAGTCGTTTGCTGCCGCGGGGCATCATGGTGGCAAACATTTTTTGCATGAAGTCTTTGCTTACAGAAACCGGTTCGGGTTTGCGTAAAATATTCAGGCCCCAGAAGGTGAAGAACATATTCACCTGATTGCCCATGGCGGCGGCTCCATTGGCGATGATGAACGAAGCGATGGCTTTGTCCAGGTCGCCGGAGAAGACGATCATGGTTTTTTCTTTGACGGGTGCGGCCGTGGTGTTTGGCTGCACGGGGGCGGTTTCGGTTCCTTTTTGCAGTTCAGCTGTGATAATGCCCTTTTGCTTGTTTACGCCCAAAAGAGTGTTGCCGGTGTTGTCGGCCCAGCTTTGGATGTCCCGGGAAAAACCGGGATCGGTGGCGGATACCGTGAGCACACCGCCGTCCGGGAGTTCTTTCATGGCCGCCGCAACTTTTACGATCGGACCGGGGCAGGACAGGCCGCAGGCATCCAGCGAAACGGGTTTGGCCTTTTCAGCTCGGGCGGGTGCGGGCTGCGTTTGTGCAGCAGCCGGCGGCGTTTGGGTAAACTTGCCCATGGTGAGGTCCTGTTCGCGCGGATCGTTTTGTGCATCCAGCGGGTCGGTTGCATTGCGCCAGCTGCGCAGACCACCGGCCAGATTGCGTGTTTTAAAGCCTTTTTGTGCGAGGATCCGCTCGGCTACATAGCCCCGCAGACCGACACCGCAGTACACCAGCCAGGTGGCGTTTTTATCCAGTTGGTCGGTGTTTTCCCGCAGGCGGGTCAGCGGAATGTCGGTTGCACCGGGTAAGCCTTCCGAGGTTCTTTCGATATCTTCGCGGATATCCAGCACGCGAACCGCGTCCGGATCGGCCAGAAATTCTTCCGATGTCATCGGGTGACTATAGCCTTCCAGAATATTCTGTGCCATAAAGCCCGCAAAGTGCACGGGTTCTTTGGCCGATGCATAAGGCGGCGCATAGGCCAGTTCCAGTTTGGCCAGATGGTCGACCGTGCCATGAAAATGCATAACAGTGGCGATGGTGTCGATGCGTTTGTCGACGCCTTCGTAGCCTACGATCTGCGCGCCCAGAACTTTTCGGTTTTGCATATCAAACACTAATTTCAGTGTCATGGGCGTGGCGGCGGGATAGTAGGCCGCGTGGGCCATGGGGTGCAAAAGGGCGATCCCGTAGTCGACCCAGCGGGTCTTTCCTGCACGCGCCAGCATTTTCTCGTTCAGGCCGGTGGAAGCGGCCGACAAGTCAAACACCTGGGCAATGGAGGTACCCATTGTGCCTTCGTAGGGGGTCGTTTTTTCGTGCAGCAGATTGTCTACCACGGCGCGCCCCTGCCGGTTGGCGGGTCCTGCCAAAGGAATCATGGTGTTCTGGCCGTCGACATAGTTTTTGACTTCAATCACATCGCCTACGGCATAAATAGCCGGGTCGGAGGTCTGCATGTATTCGTCGACGAGGATGCCGCCACGGGGATTCAGTGCAAGCCCCGCGTCTTTGGCGAGTTGGGAATTGGGGCGTACGCCCACGGAGAGCAGCACGATATCCGCCTGTACGGTGCTGTCATCTTCCAGATGCGCGGTGTGCCCGTCGTCGGTAAATTTAGTGACGCCCTGCCCGGTGATAACGCGCACATCCTGTGCGATCAGCTCGCGATGAATGAGCTTGGCCATATCGGCATCCAGCGGTGCCAGCACCTGATCCATCTTTTCCACAACGGTGACAGAAAGCCCCTTGTGGGCCAGATTCTCGGCCATTTCCAGTCCGATGAAGCCTGCGCCGATCACGAGAGCGGTTTTCGGCTGCTTTTCTTCGATGAACGCCGTGATGCGGTCGGTGTCGTTGACGGTCCACAGGGTAAATATGTTCTCGGCATCGGCGCCTTCCCACGGCGGAACAATGGGGGAGCTGCCGGTGGAAAGCAGGAGCGTGTCGTAGCTTTCTTCGTATACTTCGCCCGTTTGCAGATTTTTGGCCTGCACGGTTTGTTTGGCCCTGTCGATAGAGAGGACTTCGGTTCGATCGCGCACATCGATATGGTACTTGGCTTCGATGGTTTCCTTGTCGGAGACAAAGAGCGCGTCGCGTTCGGATATGACGCCGCCGACATAATAGGGCAGGCCGCAGTTGGCGTATGACAGATACGCACCGCGTTCAAACAGAATAATCTCGACTTCTTCATCCATACGGCGCAAGCGGGCCGCGGCCGTTGCTCCGCCGGCCACGCCGCCTACGATCAGGATTTTTTTCGCTTTTTCTTGTTTTTCCATTACAAAGACTCCTCTTCGTTGTTCCATAAAACATCCAGTACCTGGCGGATCCGGTCGTCAATGAGACGATATATCATGGACTGACCGTCTCTTTCGGCTTCCACAATGCCTGCAGCCCGTAATTTGCTTAAGTGCTGCGAAATGCTGGATTGCGAACTGTTCATGCAATCGGTAAAAAACGTTACGCTGCGCGGGCCGTAGGTGGCCAGCTGATGCACCAGGCATAGGCGCACGGGATTTGCCACGGCTTTCAGCAGATCCGCATGCGCTTCGGTGACCGCCTGCTGGGAACGGATCCGGTCTTTCATACTCACATGTTTCGCCTCCTTACGATAAAATCAGATTGATGACCCCGGTCCGTCTTCAATCCGTAAGTATATAATAATATTATTATATTAGAATAATATAATATGTCAATCCCACCGATCCCTTTCCGGTGGTTTTTTGTTCTTATAGAAGCAACTTTTTACCCCTTACGGGATTTATATATTATGCTTGCGCAGGATTTGGGGGATGCTTTTTTGCCGGGTGGCACGGTCTTCTTGGGAAAAGACGGTTTCCGAAACGATTTGTCCGTCTTTCATTGCAAGGACGCGCCCGGCACGGGCGGCGACTTTCGGATCGTGGGTGACAAGAAATACAGCGGTACCGGTTTCGTGTACGCTCTCCAGGAGATCCATAATGGCTTCGGATGCCTGCGTATTGAGCGCGCCGGTGGGTTCGTCGGCAAAGACGATGCGCGGGTCGCCCAGGAGTGCGCGGCAGAGCCCGGCGCGCTGCAGCTGGCCGCCGGAGACTTCGGTAATGTCGCGGTCTTCTAAACCGCCGATCCCGGTTTTTTCCATCAGGGTGCGGGCTTTTTCTTTCAGGGCGGACCGATCCGTTTTGTCTGCGATATGCGGGAGCAGGATATTGTCCAGAATATTCAGATTGCGCAGCAGGGTCGGTTTTTGAAAGACAAAGCCCATTTTTGTGCGTCGCACATCGGAAAGCCGGTTGTCGGACAACGATGAAAGCGGGACGCCTTCAAACAAAACCTCGCCTTCGGTGGGCCGGTCGGTGCCGCTGAGCACAAACAACAGCGTCGACTTCCCGCTGCCGGAGGGGCCCATCACGGCGACAAACTCGCCCGGGCGGACGTGTACGTCGACCCGGTTTAAGACGCGGATTTTTTGTGTGTCTCCAAAGGTTTTTACCAAAGCGGATCCTTGTAGCATGTTTTACTCCTTCAGGGTCATGGAAAGATCGGGTTCAGTTATACGGGCAGTTCCCAATCGGGTGGCAAGATAGATGACAAACAGCAGCATGGCCGGATACAAACCGAATACGAGCAGCGGTCGGATGCGAAAATGGAGTTTCGCAACACCAAAGCTGCGAATCAGCGCGGTTCCAACCGATTCCCCGGCGGTGTTTGCGAGAAAGATGCCCATGAGCACGCCCAATCCCCCGACGAGCAAGGTGCGCGACAGATACTGCAAACGCAGATCGCTATGGGTGAAGCCGAGGACTTTCAGTACTGCGGTGGCCGAACGGTTTTTGGCAAGCAGCATACGGACAAACAGCAGGGTGACAAGAAAAACCAGAGACACGGTAATGGCAACCGATGCCATCGATGCCTTGTGCAGCGCCTGCGTAAGCGTAGCGGTCATACGGGAAAAGTATTCGCTGATTTCAGCGATTTTCGCATAGGGGTATCGGGCTGTCATTTCCTTTTTTTGCGCTTCGATATCCGCTGATTCACGAAAGCCTACATAGACGGTGCTCCAAAGGATTTCGCCTTGCGACGAAAAACGTGCCTTGGCGGTTTTTCCGCCATTGGTAATGTCGGAATAGATACCGCTTACGATAAGCTCGCGTGCGGTTCCGTCGACATCCAGCGTGATGCGGTCACCGACCTTTTTTTGATAGTCTTCAGCGTTTAGGCCCGACAGGGCAATCTCATTTTCTGCAACCGGTGCCCGGCCTTCTGTATAGTTGATGGGAAATACGCTGTGATCGCCGGTGTCGACTTTGATCCGTCCCGGTTTTTCTTCGTTTTGCACCGCAAAGAGCCGGCTGCTCAAAACCGCGTACTGCTCCACATGGGGATTGCGGGCCAGGTCGGATGCGATGACGGCCTCCTTGTCGGCAATCTGCCCGGTCTGTTGGATGCTCAGCATCAGATCGGTATCGCCGATGCCGTTGTAGGTGATAAAGCTCCTGGACGAGATCGTGCTGTGAATGTTTTGCGGGACAATCAGCAAAAAGGCGGACAGGATGACGACAAGTGCCATGGTGGTATACAGTCGCGCGCGGAGGAACACATCATTTGCCCCTATAAAGAGATTGACCGGCAAGGCGGTCTTACTCAGTTTCCATTTGCGCCGCCCGGTGTTTTCGTCCGGTGCGCCGTAGCGAATGGCTTCCGACGCGCTGATATGGCGAAACCGCTGCAGCACCCGGTTGACATAAAGAAGCAGGATCAGAAAGATCAGCACGGCACCGGCTAAAGCAGCCAGATAAACAGGCAGGCTTTGTTTGGCGGCACCCATATGCAGGCGGATGTTTTCCGACAGCAGTGCGCTGACCGGCAGGGAGAGCAAATACCCGGCCAGAGCGGATATGCCCGCAAGGAAGGCATATTTGGACAGATAGATGTTTCGGATGTCTGTTGTGCGCATACCGATGGCTTTCATCGTTCCGATTTCCCGGTAATCGTCTTCCATTTGTGCAAGCAGGGTGAAACGGATGCACAAAAAGGCAATCAGTACGACCAGTACGGCAGCGAGCATGAACACGGCGATAAGAATCCCGTCGGAAATTCCGTTCATGATCCGAAACAAAGGATAGGTGACCGTGGGTCCGTTGGCCGGGAGATCCGCCTCCTGATACGCCGTTTCCAGTGCCTGCAAAGAAGCGCCTTCTTTGATGCGAAAAGAAATCAGGGACTCTACAACGCCTGTGTCCTTTACCTTTTCAAAGTCTTCGGGCGCTACCAGCAGCCGTTTGGAGCCGGCGAGAGCGGAATTCATCTGCGAATCCCGCAAAAAACCGGCCACGGTCAGCTGTACTGCGCCGATGCGAACAGGATCGCCCGTTTTTGCCGTACCGTCCTGCCGATACAGCAAAGGCAGCCAGATGGTGCCGGGTTCCGGCTGAATCACAGCACCCTGTTCGTCTACCAGCCAGTCGAATGCTTCCGATTGCACAACCAGTCCGTTGTCCTGTGTGGTATCGATCAGTGCGGCATCCTGGATACGGATCTGCGAACCGTCCAGATTGAGAAAATCCTGTACCTGCCAGGCCTCTACGGCCGGATTTTCTGCCGCGAAGGCCGCAATGCGCTCCTTGTCCGCGGTACCTGCGTGCATCTGTAGAAAATGTGGGGTTTTCTGCGCCGTCATCATCCGGTCAATGGAACCGGCGAGCTGGGCAAAAAGCCCGATGGCGGTGGACGTCAAAAGAGCCGCCAGCAGGATAAAGAGAGCGATAACGGCCGTGATCAACCGGCTCCGGCGCATATCGTTGACCAGGTATTTGCGCATCATGTGCGGTTTCCTCCGAATATGGGTTCGAACAGGCCGTCTGCTGCTCCCAGCAAACGCCCGACATTGTAAAGAAGTGCGGCAATCCGCTGTTCTTTTTCTTCCTCCGGCAAAGAACCGTCAAAAACAACGGACGAATACGTCAGGATCATTTCGATACTGCTGCGTGGATACGGTGTGGAAAAATCGCCGGCGGAAATACCCTCTTCCACAATCGCCGTCAGTATCGGCGGGACATCGATCAGAATGCGCTCCTGTACTTTTTGATGCATGAGCGCATTTTGCGGTTTGTTGATATGTTCGACCAGATGGCTGCTGTCACCGGACACATTCATTGCCCGGATGGTAGCCAATAGACGCATCGCAGGGGGCATGTCCGTATCGGATGCGGTTTTTCTTCCCCGCTCCAGCATGGTTTCTGTGGTGCGGTCTATGAGCGCATCCATAATTTCCTCCTTGGAAGAAAAATGATGATAAAGCGTGCCTTTTGCAATGCCGACTGCGGCAATAATGTCTGCCACACTGGTATGGTCGTAGCCTTTTTCATGAAACAGGCGATCCGCCGCATCCATGATTTCTTGTTTACGCATGATTCCACCTCCCGACCGACCGTCGGTCTATGCTGTCGATTATACTATGCCGGGCCGGGAAGAACCACCCTTTTACTGCACTTTACGAAGAATTTACATGGAATTAACGGCGTATCACGCGGAAATGTCTATAATGACGGTAAGGAATACAGGGGGGTTACTATGCGAAAACGACGGACACGAATCCTGTTACTATGCGTGCTTTTACTGTTGGTCGGCTGTGAGCTTTTGCCGGGACAGGCCGATACGAAAGAAACATCGCAGCCCGGATCGACCTTCGGGCGCGGCCAAACGACTTTGCGTATCGTATCCGGCTCGGAAAACCGGGAACTGGAAGCATTGATCGAGGATTTTGCGGAAAAAAACCGGACAAAAATTGAAATGACCTATATGGGTTCGATAGATATTATGCGAAAGCTGCAGGCGGAAACAACGGAATTTGACGCGGTGTGGCCGGCCAGTTCGATCTGGATTTCCCTGGGCGATACGGACTTTCGCGTGAAGCACACCGAGTCGACATCCATCTCTCCGGTGGTGTTCGGGATCCGGAAGTCTTTGGCGGAAGAATTGGGCTTTGTGGGGCGTGAAGTATCCATCACCGATCTGATGGAGGCCATACAGGCGGGGAATCTGCGGTTCTGCATGACCTCTGCCACCCAGTCCAATTCCGGTGCTTCGGCGTATCTGGGCTTTTTGTCGGGCCTGGCGGGCAGCCCGGAAGTGCTTACGCAGGACATTCTCACCCAGCCTGCCGTGCAGACGAATATCCGGGAGCTGCTGGCCGGTGTGGAACGTTCATCGGGCAGTTCCGAATGGCTGAAGACGATGTTTCTGGCCGGCGATTATGACGCCATGGTGAACTATGAATCCCTGATTATTACGACCAATGAAGAATTGGTGGCGCGGGGCGATGAACCTTTGTATATCGTGTATCCCTATGACGGTTTGTCGATCTCCGATTCACCGCTGGGTTATATCGACCGGGGTGATGCAAAAAAAGAAGAGGCATTCCTTGCGTTTCAGGCTTATCTGGCCAGCCCCGAAGCGCAGGACGCCATGCAGAAACTCGGGCGCCGCACGGGCTACACCGGGGTGTTGCCGGAGAATCAAAATGTGTTTAAATCGGAATGGGGCGCAGATACCGACCGGGTGCTTTCTCCGATCAAGGTGCCGGCGGCAGATACTTTGACCCAGGCGCTGAATCTGTACCAGACGAATTTCCGCAAACCGTCTCTTTCCATGTATCTGCTGGATTTTTCCGGTTCCATGTCCGGCCAGGGAGAACGGCAGGTAAAAGAGGCGATGGATCTGTTGCTGGATCAGGAGAAAGCGGCCGAAGTGCTCCTGCAGGCGGGCGTGCATGAAGTGAATCAGATCCTCTTTTTTGATCACGAGATTTTAGGCACGGAAACAGCCGAAGAAGGGTCAGCCGAAGCGCTGCGCCGTTTGAACGATGCCGTTCAAAGGCAGCAGATCGGCGGCGGAACGGATATGTATCATGCGATCGTAACCGCCCTGCAAAATCTCTCGGAGTATGATCTGACGCAGTATACACCGGCCATCATCCTTTTAACAGACGGGGAATCGGTGGATAATTACCGCTATTTCAAAAATAGCTACGACGCGTTCGGGCAGGATGTACCGGTTTTCTCCATTATGTTCGGCAACGCAAATGAAACGCAGCTTAAGCAGCTGGCGGAGTACACCAATGCGCGGGTATTTGACGGCCGCACGAATCTGATCGATGCATTCCGGTCGGTTAAGGGCTATAACTGATGAAACCGGGGGAAGGCAAACAATTGCTGGCGGGAATTGCCGCAGGGATCGGGACGCTGCTCCTCACGCTTGTGACACGCATGCCCTTGCCTTTGGTCTGTGCGCTGCCGATCGGCGCGTATTTCGGCGCCTATATGGCAAGCAAACCGCGCGTTCGGATCGGAGGCATTGCACTGTCGGATGCCAACGGGGACGATATGCGCCAACTGATGAAAGAAGGGTACGACGACCTTGTCGTTTTGCAATATGCATCCAATCGGATCAAAGAGCCCGCCATTCGCGCACTGACCGAATCCCTGTATGCGCGAGGCGTCAATATTTACGAACATTTGCAGCAGAATCCCGACAAGATCAGCAAAGCGCGGCGCTTTATCAGCTACTATCTGGATACGGCGTCGGGCATCGTTGCCAAGTACGAAAACCTGAGCCGGTCCCGTGTGCAGGGGAGTTCTGTGGAACGTGCCACAGAAGAAGTCAAACAGGGGCTGAGCGTTTTGGTTCAGGCGTTTGACAAGGAATTTGAACACCTGATGCAGGGGGAAATTATGGACATTAAGACCGAGGTAAAGGTGCTTTCACAGACCTTTCGGATGGAGGAATAAATGAAAACGAAATGGATCGGGCTGGGGATCCTGCTTCTTGTGATGGTGGCGGTGATCGGCTGGCTGTTTTTCCGGCCCGCACCGGTGGAGACGGTCAACGGCTATCTGGGCGGAGAGAAGATCGGCCTGTTTGAAGACCCGGAATTTATCCGTCTGATGGAGAAGGATCACAAACTGAAACTGGGCTATCGCAAGGCGGGTTCGATCGATATGATCGACGCGGATCCAACCGGCATGAGCTATTTGTTCCCGGCGTCGCAAACGGCGCTGGAATTGTACAAGGACCGGATCGGCGCAACCCGGCGCGATGAAATTGCCCTGAACACGCCGCTTGTTCTGTATACGCATAAACTGGTGCGCGACCGGCTGGTTGCGGCCGGACTGATTACCGAAAACGGCGGAAGCTATTATATGGACATGCAGCAGTTTGCACAGGCGATTATCGACGGAAAAAGCTGGGCCGACTTGGGGCTGCCGGAACTGTACGGTTCGCTGTCGGTGAAAACAACCGACCCGACCAAGTCCAATTCGGGCAATATGTTTGCCGGGCTGGTGGCCAACAGCCTAAACGGCGGGCAGGTGGTCGGTGCCGCGAGTCTGGATTCGATCCTGCCGGAGCTGCAGGCGTTTTTTCAGCGGATGGGCTATATGGATACATCCAGCGCGGATCTTTTTTCACAGTTTCTGAAGATGGGCGTGGGCGCGTATCCCATGATTGCTGCCTATGAGAATCAGCTGCTGGAATTTGCGGTGGAGCATCCGGAGGAATGGGAGCAGTTGGACGGGGAAATTGTGCTGGTGTATCCCACCCCGACCGTGTATTCCAGCCACGTGCTGATTGCGCTGGATGAAAAAGGCGATCGTGCGATCGACGCGATGATGGACCCGCAGATACAGCAGCTGGCCTGGACCCGGCACGGCTTTCGCACCGGCGTGGCCGGCACGCAGCTGAACACCGACAGCTTTGGTGTAGATGGCGTGCCCGAGCAGATCACCCGGGTGATGCCGATGCCCGATTTTACGACGATGGATCGTATTATACAGAGTTTGCAATAAACAGGAGGAAAAAATGGCAGAAATCAGTTTACAGGATCTGAAGAAAAAGCAGGCGATCGCAGACGGTACCACGGATACGGCGGCACTGGCCCTGCAGGTAAAAAACGAAATGGAGAAAAAAGAAGAGGTCTTAAGCCCGGAAGAACGCACGCGGGTAGAGGAAATAAAAGAACAGCTGGACTTATTGGATTCATCGCAGACGGTGACCTATGGCGTCGGCGCCCAGCGGAATATTTCCGACTTCTCCGACACGATTCTGTCGCGCATCCGCAATAAAGACACCGGAGAGGTGGGCGAACTGCTGACCGATCTGATGGTGCAGGTAAAAGACATGGAGATTGATGATCTGGACGAACCCAAAGGATTTTTTGCCAGTCTGCCCGGCGTGGCCTCTCTGCAAAAGCGTCTGGCCCGGTTTCAGGCCCGATACGAGAGTGTGGAAGTTCAAATCGACAAGATCGAAGGGCAATTGGACAGCGCCCGGGTGCAAATGCTGAAGGATATCACGCTGTTTGACACCCTGTATCAAAAGAATCTCGAATATTTCAACAATCTGAAACTCTATATCGTGGCGGGAGAAGAAACCGTACACGCCCTGCGTGAAGAAACCCTGCCCAAACTGCGAGCTGAAGCGCAGGCGTCGGAAGACCCGATGAGTTCGCAACTGGTTTCCGACTTTGAAGACACGGTAAACCGCTTTGAAAAGAAGGTGCACGATCTGAAACTCTCCCGGCAAATGAGCATACAGACCGCACCCCAGATCAAGCTGATCCAAAACAATGACAAACTGCTGGTCGACAAAATACAAACGGCGATCCTGAACACCATTCCGTTGTGGAAGAGCCAGATTATTATTGCCACAGGCCTGGCCCGCCAGGAAAACGCCATGAAGCTGCAGCGTTCGGTATCCGATACGACCAACGAATTGCTGGTAAAAAATGCGGAAAAGCTGAAGCAGAATACGATCGAGGTAGCCCGGGAGTCGGAACGGGGGATCGTGGATATAGAAACCCTGAAAAAGGTGAACCGCAATCTGATTGAGACGATCGATGAAACGATAAAGATTCAGCAGCAGGGGCACGAACAACGCGCCCGCGCGGAACAGGAACTGATCGCAATGGAAGAAGAAGTAAAACAGGCCCTGCTGCAGGTAAGAGACCGGGCTTAGCAAAGAACCCCACAGTGACCGGCACGCGACGATGCGTGCCGGTTTTTTTGTGTCTGCAAAGGGGTTAACGTTGTTTTTTATTTGGAAAGTATTTCAAATTTCTTAAACTGACACTGATTAGGTGGGCATTTGGAAAGCGGAGTAGTACAATGGTTTCATGGCAAGGATAAAATCATTTGCTAATCAAATTAGAGGAGGTTACTATGGAAAAAATCGTTATCATCGGATCAAACCATGCAGGAACGGCTGCAACCAACACCATTCTGGATAATTACCCGGACAAGGAAGTTGTGGTGTATGACAAAAACAGCAATATCAGTTTCCTGGGCTGCGGTATGGCACTATGGATCGGTGAACAGATCCATTCGGGCGACGGATTGTTTTATGCGAGTCCGGACGGCCTGCAGGAGAAGGGCGCTGCCATACATATGCAGGCGGATGTAACCGGTGTGGATTTGGACAATAAGAAACTGACCATCCGGCATACAGACGGTACGGAAACCGAAGACAGCTATGACAAGCTCATTCTTGCCACGGGCTCTATCCCGCATACGCTGCCCGTATCGGGATTCGATCTGGAAAACATCCAGATGGTTAAACTGTATCAGAATGCCCAGGAAGTCATCGAAAAGATTCGGAACAAAGACTACAAAAAAGTAGCCGTACTGGGCGGCGGTTACATAGGTATTGAACTTGCCGAGGCGTTTCGCCGGCTGGATAAGGAAGTCATTCTTCTGGACATGGTCGATCATATACTGAATGTATATTTTGATACGCCTTTCTCCGACAAAATGAAAGAAGTCATGGAAGAAAAGGGAATCCGCTTTGCCCTCGGGGAAAAGGTAGAAGCCTTCATCGGGGATCAGAAGGTGGAAGGAGTACGTACCGACAAGGGTGAGTATGAAGCCGATATGGTTATTTGCTGCATCGGTTTCCGTCCCAATTCCGATCTGTTGAAAGACAAGCTGGAAACCTACCGGAACGGTGCGTATCTTGTAAACAAAAAGCAGCAGACATCGCATCCGGATGTGTTTGCGATCGGAGATTGCGCAACGGTGTATGACAATGCACGCCAGCGTCCCAATTACATTGCTCTTGCCACCAATGCCGTACGAAGCGGGATTGTGGCCGCACACAATGCCTGCGGCACGGAAATCGAATCGCTGGGTGTGCAGGGTTCGTCCGCGTTGCAGATTTACGGATACAATCTCGTCTGCACAGGCATGACGGTGGAAGCGGCCGAGCGGGAAGGGGTCGATGTTTTGTATACCGACTTTACGGATACACAAAAACCCGCCTTTATGGAAGTGGAAAACCCCGAAGTCAAAATCCGTATTGTATACCGCAAGTCCGACCGGGTTGTGGTCGGCGCGCAATTGGGTTCTTTCTATGACGTATCGGCACAGATCAATCTGTTCAGTCTGGCGATTCAAAAAGGCGTCACGATCGACGAAATCGCGCTATTGGATATTTTCTTCATGCCGCATTTCAATCAGCCCTACAACTACATCACCATGGCGGCCATTACCGCCGAATAGATTCTTTCACGGTTTCCCCAAAAAGCCCCCTGCCGTTGGTTTCACAACCAACAGCAGGGGGCCTTTCTGTCTGGGGACAAAGCACGCAGTTTGCGTGCCGCCGAGGGTATTTCCGGCCTGACAGTACGGGGGCTGTCTACCGCCTCAAACCGGTCTTGCGGCCGGTTCTTTGGGATCAGTTTTGTAATTCTTCTACGGTGTAGCCCATGTCGCGCAGATAACCGATAACGGAGTCGTCGGGGACGTAATGGGCGGCACCGACCATGACAAAGACCGTCTTTTTGTCGGGGGATTCCAGCAATTCGGCAAGCTTGTCCGCCATCAGGGCATCGCGCTTTTGGGTGAGTATCTGCATCTGCTCGTCTGCATCTTCTGTGGCGACCTGCATTAAAGCGTCCAGATCGCCTGTCGTCCAGGCACGGCGCATGGTCTGCAGTTCTTCTATGCTTTTTTGCCTTTCCTCTTCGGAGCTCACCCGGTCCAGGGCTTCGTCGATATCGGTCAACAAACGCTCGGGGTCGGGGGCGTATAATTCTTCGATTGTGCTCATCTGGATTTCCACGGTTTCCACACTGTGGATCGGTTTGTCCGTTGCATTGGCCAGGTTCATGAAGTATTGGTCAACGCCCTGCATAACACTGTAGGGATTCTCGTTTAAAACGGGGAGCACATCCAACTGATTCAGGATGGTCCAGCTTTTGATTTGCTGCAGATTGTCTTTTATTACCGGGATGCCGCTGTCTTCCATGATGCGGACAAAACGGTCCAGTCGCTCGGTTCCGATATCTTCTTCGAGGGTTTTGCCGTCGTCGCGCAATTGAAAGAGGGTCAGTTCCGCCATGATCTGCGGGTCGGTCAGATCCAGTTCCACCCATAGTTCATCGGCCTGTTCAAATGCATTCATCCGGGCGGCTTCGATCGGGTACATGGCCGCTTCTCCGATGTGTATGGAACCAAACAGATAAGCGGTATTGCCGTTGTTTTCGACCTTGTAGAATGCGCCTTTTCCGCCGGCTTCGTGTTCGGCATAGATGCCCCGGATCCCTTCCTGCGCTTGTTTGAATACGGTACGATAGCTTTCTTCGGGTTGAATAGCCAGGGCGGCATCCGCCCCGACGGCTTTGGCTTTGTCGGTATAGGCTTTTTTGAGCGCCTCTGCGTCTTCTTCCGATACGGGATCATCGAGTGCAGGTGTGGCTTCCATGGGGAACAGTCCCATCATTTGCAGCTCGTATTGGTCGATACTGAATTCGTAGGATGACGAGGCATCTCCGGTTTCACCGGATTCTGTAACAGCAGGCGCTTCGGTTTCGGGAGGGGTCGTTTCGGTGGCTTCTTCGGTTTGGGATTGGCAGGCGCTCAGCAGTAAAAGCAGAACGGCCAGCAGGGTAATTCGTTTTCTCATTTTCTTCCTCCTTGGTTCAGGTTCGTACGCGAAAGCGCACCGGAGCGTATTTTCTAACCGCCCACAATGCGACAACGGAATAGATGAGCGCTGCCCCGATAAAAAAGGGCGCTACGGCAAAGCCTGCGATGCCTGCTTGCATGGTGGCAAAGCAAAGGATATACACGATGGCCTGGATGATCGAATACACAGGGCTTTTCATTTGCAATTCCGCATTATACGGCTGGAACAGATAGTAAATGAACAAGGTGTGCACGCTGAAAAAGACGGTCAGCGCAAGCATTTCTATGCACAAAACGAGAATATCCGCCCAGTCGAATCCGATTTTCGGCAAAGCCAGCAAAAACAGCAGCAGCATAATGCCCAGCGGAAGCAGATTCCACAAAAGCAAGGTGCGCAGGCGTAAAGAAAACATACGTAAAAGATCGGCCGGCCGGCGGTAAAAACCGTATTGCAGAAAAGACTGATCGCAGTTGATAAACATTTTTTGTGCCATATGCTCCTGATTAAACAGCAGATAGGCAAGATACGGCAGGATCCCCGGTGCACGGCGGGTTAATTCTTCTACGGGCAAAACGGGCAACCCCTTAAACGGAAAGTAGAGATACAGCGTACCCAGTGCGAGGATCCCGGTGATCAATCCGGTTTTGATCAGAAACGGTTTGAGCAGCAGGCGGCGGTGTCTTCTGAAAAACAGGGCATTCAAAAGCGCATAGCCTTTGAGCCGGCTGCTTGCGGTGTCTTTCGGGTTCAGGTCTTCTTCTTTCAGCTTGCTGGATTTGCGTGCCATACTTTCGGTATTCAGTACATCAAATTCGGCCAAACCGGGTAGAACCGTGGTCGTAAAGTCTCTGGTGTGATGCGGATAGCGCCAGAGGAATACGCCGCTTACAATCCCTGCAAGGCCCGCTATGGGCAGCAAAGGGAAGGGCAGGAGCCCCACAAGATCCCATTGGAACACGATGGCCGGTATCATCAGGAGCAAAAGCATAAGGAGCGGTACGACAATCCCCCGGACAATGCTTCGCCAGCGGAAGATGTTTTTGGCAAACAGGATCGTCCAGCAGGCGTTGCCGAACAGTTCCATGCCGTACAGGACGGCAGCAAGAGAGAGGGCTGTGGGCGCATCGATCCCGATAAAGCGGCCCAATAGCCAAAACACAAGGCCGCGTGCGACCATGCGAAGGGGTGCATCAAAAAAGAGCTTGTTTTTGATCAGCACCGTAGGGGAAACATGAAACAGTTCATAAAACCGGCGGATCACGCCGGAATCTTTTCCGGCGGTGTAGCGTGTCAGCGCGGCTACCGTATAAAGGCTGAGCACAACGGTAAGGATCTCTGCCCGTGACAGATGAAAGAGTATGGCATAACCGAAAACCGTAAAGTACAGAAGGACCGCGCTGAAACCGGAGCCAAGCAGCATATCCAGCAGACGCGAAAGGGGCCCCAATGCGATAAAGAAGTTTTTTATGCCGAAAAACCGGTACTGCGTTCCCGGTAACAAACGGCGAACCAAGGGATTCTTTCTGATGTAATATACCATGCCGTTCATCTTGTTTCTTATATCCAGTTCGATTTCTTTGCGATAGATCCTAAACATCGTCGGTACTCCGCAGAATATCCACAATTTCTTTTTCAAAGGCGGGGTCCTGCAGGCGCCCTTCGGGGAGCTCCTGCAACACGCCGTTGTGCAAAATCACCAGTTCGTCACACAGATCGCGTGCCAGTTGCAGAATGTGGGTGGAGAAAAGAATGATATGGTCCTTTTCGATCTCTTTCAGCAATTGCTTGATCTGCAGCTGCACGACCACGTCCAGACTGGTGAGAGGTTCATCCATCAGGATAACGGGCGGGGCGGTCAGAAGAAACATGAGCATCTGGAGTTTGTTGCGCGTGCCGAGGCTATAGCCCTGGATCAGGCGGTCCCGTTCTTTTTCGTCGAGTTCCAGCCAGTCAAACAACTGATCCGGCGTGCGGGAATCCCGGATCCGCTGTTTGTTGACATCGATAAAAAACTGCGCGAATTCCCTGCCGGTCAGAAAATTCGGCAAGAGGGGATTGGCAATCATATAAAAGAAATCGGCCTGTTCGAGCGGTCTTTTCTTGCCGTCGGTTTCCAGCCAGACGGCACCCTGCTCGGGTTTTTTCTTGTCGGCAATCAGATCGAAGAGGGTCGTTTTACCGGCGCCGTTTCGGCCCAGCAGGGCGTAAATCCGCCCGCTTTGAAAGTGGGCGGTTGCGCCCCGCAAGACATGATTGTCATCAAAACTCTTGTGTAGGTTTTCAATAAGCAGCTGCATAATGCCTCCGTCATATAAGGGTTCTCCTGTATAAAGGATAGGCGGGATGCGGTAGGAATCCAAGCGACCGGCGTCATTCGCTTGTGTGACCTGCGTCACCTTTTGCTTTATTGTAGCAGAACGTTCGCGGCAAGAAATTGCGAAAAGCTTTCAATTCGTTGCGGACAGGGATGTGTGCTTAACGCAGGATGCGTCGGATCCATTTTTTCTTCCAGTCCGCATAAGGGCGATAGCGGATCGGAATCTGCAGATAAACCGGTGAGGAGAGCACCGCCTTTTGGTGGCTGAAGGTATCGAAGCTGTGTTTTCCGTGGTAGGCGCCCATGCCGCTGTATCCCACGCCGCCAAAAGGCAGGCCGGGGTGCGCATTGTGCATCATGGTATCGTTAATACAGCCGCCGCCGAAGGAAATGGTATGAAGCAACTGATCGATCCGGCGCTTTTTGCGGGAGAAAAAGTACAGGGACAAAGGTTTCTCTTCCCTTTGCAATGCCTGCAGCATGGTATCAAAGTCGGTGTAGGAAAGGATCGGCAGAATCGGTCCGAAGATTTCCTCCTGCATGACGGGATCGTTGCGGTTGACCGAATAAAAAAGCGCTGGCTGGATCAAACGGTGCTCCTTACTGTACCATCCGCCCCAGCGGGAGGGGTGCGCGTCGATATACGCCTGCAGACGGTCAAACTGCCTGTCGTTGATGATTCGCGGTAGATCTCCGTTTTGCACGGCGTCTTTTACCTGGCGGGTAAATTCTTTTTTCAGCGCTTCTGTGAACGCTTCGCGGATTTCTTCTTCGACCAACAGATAGTCCGGTGCGATACAGGTCTGGCCGGCGTTCAGCATTTTGCCGAAGACAATCCGCCGGGCAGCACTTGGAAGATGGGCGGTTTTATCCACAATTGCGGGACTCTTTCCGCCCAATTCCAGTACAATCGGCGTCAGATGCCGGGCGGCTGTCTTCTGGATCTGTTTGCCGGTGGAGGCGCTGCCCGTAAAGAAAATGAAATCATAACGGGGTGCCAGTACTTCGTCATAGGAATCGTTGTCCTCAAGCGCGACACATTCTTCTTCTGTAAAACAATCCCGAATGATCCGCCGGATGATGTGTGCGGTTTCTTTTGTCTGGGATGAACAGCGAAGAACACAGACATTGCCTGCCGCTACAGCGCCTACAAGCGGCATAAGAGACAGCTGGAACGGATAGTTCCACGGTGCCAGAAGCAGGCAAACGCCGTAAGGTTCCGGATAGATGCGGTTTTTGCTCGGCATGGTTGCAAGCGACTGGCCTGTGCGCACAGGCCGCATAAAGCGGCGGAGGCGTTTTTCAAACAAGGAGATTTCCGACAGAACGATCCCGATCTCTGTGAGTTCGCTTTCGGTTTCTCCTTTGCCCAGGTCCTGTGCCAGCGCCTGCAGGAGATCCTTTCTGTGTCGTTGGATACTCTTTTTGAGCAGACGGAGTTTTTCGATCCGATAACGATAGGGGCGGGTGTTTCCCGCCAGATAGTATTCCCGAAGTTTTTGTACCGTGTTTTCCATGGGAGCCCCTTTCTTGGTAGGATTGCGTGTAAAGACAAAGGATGGGTGGATCGGAGCCTGTATTTGATTCTATTATAGCGGATGTACGCCTTGATACAGGCCACTGCCGTAAAACGACAGAGTTTCTTTGTGAAATGTGCACGCAGCTTGCTATATAATGAAGCAAAGGGGGAAGGACTATGCGTAGTTTGACAAGAGCGGAACAGGTCGGTTTGGATGCGTATCTGGTAGAACGGGGCATACCGCTTTTGCTTTTGATGGAGTCGGCCGGCGCAGCACTGGCCGATCAGATCGTAGGCAGACAAGTGGGTCCGGTGCTTGCGGGCGAGGAAAAGAAGAAGGATCTCTCGCAGTATGACACGGTGGATCTTTTGGCGGGACCGGGAATGAACGGCGGCGACTTATACGTAACGGCAAGAAAGCTGCTTGCAGCCGAAAAAACCGTCCGCCTGTGGGAAAGCCAAAAAGCTTCTTCGCTGGAGGAAGGGATTGTGTTTGTCATGCGGGAAGCGGCTCTGGCGGCAGGCGTGATTTGCCGTCCGTTTTCTGCTTACACACCGGAAAAAACCCTCGTGGTGGACGGGGTATTGGGCACGGGGTATCAGCCGACCCGTCCGTTGTCACAGGAATTGGAGGATGCGCTTGGCAAACTGAAGCAGGCCAAAGAACAAGGCGCCTGTATCGTGGCGTGTGATCTGCCGTCCGGCATTGTGACCGATACGGGTGAGATGCATCCTATGACGGTGGGCGCAGACGAAACCGTCACCTTTTTTGCACCGAAGTTCGGCCAAATGAAAGAGCCTGCTCTTTTTATGAACGGGCGTTTAACACTGAGCATGCTGGAATTGCCACCTGCTCTGGTGGACTCGTATTTTTTGTCGAAATAGCCGGAAGAAATCGCAAAGGTGCGTGGTCTTGCGCTTGAATAGGGTATACTTTTGACAATGGGTGAAAATAGATGAAATTGATGAATTTTTGTATGATCACAAAAGGCAAGCAGGTTCTCGTACAGGATAAAAAAGTTGTGCAGGGCTGGGAAGGGCTGACTTTTCCCGGCGGCAAAACGGAAGCGTTCGAAAGCTTTACCGATGCAGTGGTACGGGAAGTGCAGGAAGAAACGGGACTTACCATTGAAAATCCCGAGTTTCGCGGTGTTTTGCAATGGGTGTATGAAGACGGAGACCGCGATGTCGTCTTTTTGTATCGCGCAGATACGTTTACTGGTACGCTGCTGGACGAAACCGAAGAGGGACCGGTGTTTTGGATGGACTGGGATGCGTTTTTAGCTGCAGAGCGCCACGCGGAGTTTATGGATGCGTATTTGCGTGTTCTGCTGGATGATACCGTGTCCGAGGCATTTTGCCATTATCGCAAGGGGGAAGACAATGCATTCCGATTCTACGGATGATTACTGCATATCAATCGATGCAGACTGTAAGCTCGACTTACCGACCGATGACGAGTTGTTGTCGGTATATCGTTTGCTCTTGTTAAACGCGGAGCATCTCATGCCCTGGATGGATTGGGTGGATAAGATTACTTTCAGCAGCCAGCAGGAGGTCATCCATGCGTGGCGCAATTTGCCGCAGGAAAAGGGCTTTGAACGGGTCATCTATCTGGAAGGAAAGCCCGTGGGCGCGTGCGGTTTGCGGATTAAGGACTCCGACTGCGCAGAAATCGGCTATTGGATCGGAAAAGAACACGCAGGCCAAGGGCATATGACAAAGATCGTTCGCTTTCTGACCGACTATGGATTCATGCATTATGACTTGCACCGAATCGAGATCCAATGCGCCTTTGGAAACGAAAGGAGCCGCGCCATACCGGAACGCCTCGGCTATACGCAAGAAGCGACATTGCGTGAGCGGCACCGGCTGCATGGGGTCTATCATGATTTGGTGATTTACGGGATGATAAGAAAGGAATGGGATGGATTGCGTGGATAAGATAGCGCAAGCAAGAGAATGGATCCAACATACAGACAATATTGTGTTTTTCGGCGGAGCCGGTACATCGACAGAAAGCGGGATACCGGATTTTCGCAGTGAAAACGGCTTATACAGCCGACCCGGCAAAGCGGGCGTTTCGCCGGAATATGCCTTGAGCCACCCTTTTATGGTGGAAAACCCCGACGACTTTTCCTATCTGTACAAGAACAATCTGATCTATCCGGATGCGGTGCCGAGTGTGCTGCACCGCGTGCTGGTCGAATGGGAAGAGCAAGGCAAACTGAAAACCATCATAACCCAAAATGTGGACCGGCTGCATCAAAAGGCAGGCTCCACCCGTGTGATCGAACTGCACGGAAATCTGTCGGATCATCAGTGTGCCCAATGCGGCAAGCGCTTTGATGTGGATTATGCGCTGCAATTTGAAAACGCCGCCATCTGCGATGCCTGTGGCGGATTTGTGCGCCCGATGGTTACCCTGTACGGTGAATCGCTCCCTGTCGGTGCGTATGAACAGGCTGCCCAGGCGGTTTCTTCAGCGGATGTACTGATTGTGGCCGGTACGAGTCTGGTAGTGTATCCGGCGGCGGGGCTTTTGCAGTATTATCGCGGCAACAAGCTGCTTCTCATCAATAAGCAGACAACGCCGCAGGATAAGCGGGCAGACCTTGTCTTCCGGGACGATATCGGCTTTGTATTGGAACAGATCAGCAAGGAAGCCTGATATGAAAGAATTGTACATCACCCGGCACGGCCAGACCGAATGGAATGTGGCCGGCCGTTTGCAGGGCATATCCAATTCGCCTCTTACCGAAAAAGGCGCAGCGGATGCCAAACGCCTGGGAAAGCGACTGGCTGCGGTGCCGATCGACAAGGTGTTCTGTTCGGATTTGCTGCGAGCACAGGAAACGGCAGCGCTGATTATGCAGGACCGTGCACCGATTGTAACCGATCCGCGCCTGCGCGAATTGCATATGGGAAACTGGGAAGCCAAATTGCTGCAGGATCTGAAAGAGGAAGAACCGGAAATCTACCGGCAGTTTGAAACCGGCAGCGCAGGGTTCCATCCGGCAGGCGGGGAGAGCATGCGCACTGTCTGGGACCGGGTGAAAGAAGCGCTGACAGAGATAGAAGACGATCCGGCCGACACCGCTTTGATCGTATGCCACGGAAAAACGCAGGGCCTGCTTCTGGACATCCTGCAGGGAAAAGAATTCGGCGGTGACACCCGCGTTTTGCCGGGCACGGCACTGTCGCATTTTGTGCGGGAAGAGGGCGTCTGGCGGGCCGTACTGCTCGGTGATACGCGCCATATAGAGGGAATAACGACGAATGAATATCAAGTGGAATAAAAAGTATCTGACGATTGCCGTCTATGCGTTTTTGGTGATAGCGGCCGGCATACTGTTTTTCCGGATTACCGAAGGGGCCAGTATCGACTCTTTGAACCCGCGCAGTATCCTGCGTATGCTGACCCCGATTTTTATCGGCCTGGCGATTGCATATCTCGTCAATCTGCTTTTGGTCTTATTTGAAAAACGACTGTTTACCCGCGGGAAGCTGAAGGACACGAAGCCTGCCATGCGGCGCAGCCTGTCGTTGATTCTTTCCTATCTGGCTTTCTTTCTTATCGTCGGAGGGTTTTTAGTGCTTATGGTGCCGCGCCTGGCCGAGAGCTTTGAAGGTCTCGCAAAAGCCGTGCCCCAGTATGTGCGAAACACATCCGGATGGGTCAGCAAGCGGCTGGCTGCAGAAAGCATGGATTCAGAGGTTATCAACTATCTTAAAGACCAATGGGAGACCTTTGTTACCTGGGTGAACAATTTCGTGACGCGGACCCTGCCGGTGGTAGGCGATTTTCTCGTGTCAACATTTACCAGCCTCATCAACTTTTTCATCGGATTCATTTTATCGATCTATTTCCTGATCCGAAAAGAACATTATGGCGGGATTGTCAATAAAATGCTGTTTGCCCTTTTGCCGATCGAACTGGCCGAGCGCATCCACGATGTCGCCATCCGCATGGATACTTTAATGAAACAGTATATCAAAGGCCAGCTGATCATCTCTTTCATACTCAGCGTTTTCTTCTTTGTCATCATGCTCATTATGGGGATCAATTACGCGTTTTTGCTGGCGTTTATCCTGTTCGTGACAGACCTTATCCCGGTTGTCGGGCCCTGGATCGGATCGATTCCTGTGATCCTGATCATCTTCATACAGGACCCGGTGAAAGGCCTGTGGTTCATTCCGATTATTCTGATCGGCCAGCAGCTGGAGAGCAGCTTCCTTTCACCCCGCGTACAGGGGCAGCAGCTGGGCGTGTCGGCGTTTTGGATTATGGTCACCCTGATCGTCGCCAATCACTTCTTCGGACTGATCGGCATGGTCGTCGGTTTGCCGGTTTTTGTGCTGATCTATTCGCTGGTGCGCGATTCGGTCAACGAACGCCTGCAGCGCAGAGGTTTGTCGGCCAAAACGGATGATTATATTCACATGGATCAAAAACCGCTTCCGATTGAACACGGGTCTGTCCCGATCCGCTTTGCGGAGAATCGGGAAGATTTTGGTGAATAATTCGATGCGGTATTTCCATCCTCTCCCGGGGATAGTGTATAATGAAATCAAAGAGTTCGGAGGTATATTATGGAACGAATGATTATAGAAAAAAGTCCCGGTCTGGAGGGGTCCATCCGCGTTATGGGCGCAAAGAATTCGGCCCTGCCGATTCTGGCCGCCACTTTGCTGGGCACAGAAGAAATTATTTTGGAAGACGTTCCTTCCCTGAAAGATGTGGAAGTGATGATACAGGTATTGCAATCCCTGGGGTCGGAAGTGGAATATGTTGACAAAGACACCCTTCGGATTGATGCGTCCCATGTGGACAAAACGGAACCGCCCTATGAATTAATGACAAAAATGCGCGCCTCGTTTCTGGTACTGGGGCCGCTTTTAACGCGCCTCGGCGTATCGCGCACATCGATGCCCGGCGGCTGCGCCATCGGCGCCCGTCCGATCGACTTACACTTAAAGGGCTTTCGTGCATTGGGTGCGGAAGTGGAAGAAAACGACGAAGAGTTTTATGTGGAAGCCGCGGCGAAAAACGGTTTGGTCGGCGATGCGCTGTATCTGGACTTTCCCTCGGTCGGCGCCACACAAAACATCATTATGGCCGCCACACTGGCCAAAGGCGAGACCGTGATCGAAAACGCGGCAAAAGAACCGGAAATTGTCGACCTGTGTTCGTTTCTGAACAA
>JAAYQA010000032.1 GCA_012519495.1 Tissierellia bacterium
AGGAGAAGAACCGGCAACGGACTGGACGGCGGAGGACTTCACGTATGCCCATATGGAAGATAAGCGTGTCAGCACACACAGCTATTACGGAATCACCGGCTTTTCTAAGCAAGGACGGGAAAAACTGGCGGTAAACAAAGAATTGATTCTCCCGAACACCGACCCCGAGGGTGCTATTGTACAGGGCATCGGTACGCGCGCATTTTCCGGTCTTTCTTTGCAATCGGTGCAGTTGCCGATGCCGTCCAATACCGAATTTTTGATCGGAGCCAGCGCATTTTCGGATAATCAACTCACCGAAATCGACATCCCTGATGGCGTGCGCGTGATTGATACGGACGCATTTGCCCGAAACCGCATACAATCGGTGGATATTCCCGGCAGTGTTCTGATCGTCGGAAACTCAGCGTTTCAGCGCAACGAAATCCGGCAATTGACCATCTCCGATGATGTAAGAAGAATACAGATTGATAATTACAGCTTTGCCAATAACAAGCTGACGTCGGTAAACCTGCCCTATAGTCTGATGAAGATCCGCGAATATGTATTTGCGAACAACACCGGTATGGAACCCATACCGGACACCGAACAGATACCCGGCGATGAACACTACGGCGTGGTGCATCTGTATACGAGAAATCCGCTGCATCTTCACACCAGCACCTATATTTACGGCAGTCGGTATCAGAAAATCATGCTGGTATCGGAAGTAGACAGAGAACCGCTTTTTGCACAGATCGGGATCGCAAAGAATCTGTCGGAAGACGATTATACAGAAGAAAGCTGGACAGAACTGCATATTGTGCTGGCCATAGCCCGCGAGGTATTTGAGGATCCTGAAGCGACCAGCGCTACCATAACGCAGGCAACCCGGAATCTGGAAACAGCGATCGGGAATCTGGAGCCGGTATCGGTAAATAAAAAAGCACTGGCTGCCTTATTGGCAAAAGCGCAGGCCATGAATCCGGAAATGTATACCGATGAAAGCTATGAAACGCTGGCGGTTTCCATGGCACAGGCGACGACCGTCCTTGCCGGCACGCTTTCTGCGCAGGCAGATGTGGACGCTGCGCAGCAAGCGCTGCAGGCAGCAATCGATCAATTGGTCATAAGCGATGCAGCCGGCTACAAAACAGAAGACTTTACCTTCAGCGGTACCACCGTAACCGGATTCAGTCCGAGCGGCCAGGAAAAACGGACCATTAATAAACACCTGGTCCTGCCTGAGCAAAATCCGGAAGGGGAAGCCATCACGGCCATCGGATCCGATGCCTTCGCAATGAAAGACAATGAAGTGTTCTGGGGAACCGACCTGGTTGAATCGCCGAACGGACTATGGTCGGTTGTGATACCGGATACGGTGAAACGAATCGAAAACCGTGCGTTTCGACTGAATGCCCTCACGGAAATCCAGTTCCCGCAAGGACTCGAATTCATTGGCATGCAGGCGTTTAACGGTAATCAGCTGACGACACTCGTTTTGCCCGACAGCGTAACGGAGCTGGGAGCCGGTGTGTTTTCCCTGAATCCCCTGACCCGGCTTACCCTCTCCAAAGGTTTGACGGAAATTGCAAACGGAGCCTTCTCGCGGAATATCTATCTGACGAAAGTGGAAATTCCCGAAGGGGTCGCTGTGGTAAGACAGGCTGCCTTTATGGGTTCGCCTCTGAAAGAGCTCGTGATCCCGTCTACCGTGCATACGATCGAACGACAGGCGTTCTCTTCACACAGGCTCGACCACCCTGTTATTCCGGGTACGGTAAAAAACATTGAAAGAAATGCGTTTGAGCACAATGTAAAGTATCGCTACATGCGGGAATTGACATTGGAAGAAGGCATAGAAACCATAGGCAACAACGCTTTCAAGAGCGGGCTTTTGCAGGAAGTGTATCTCCCGGGAAGCTTAACCTCTTTATCTGCAACGGCATTTAACGACAATCTGGATGAAAACAAACAACCGCTGGTCGTGAAACTGTACACGACCAATCCGGATCATCTTGCCTTCCCGGCAAGCAAGCATCACATCGTCATTTTGTTGCACCCAAAAGCCTCCTTTGATGCCAATGGAGGAAGAGTGCGCCGCGGGGCGCAAACGGAATGGACAACCGACGATGGGCGAATCATACTGCCGGATCGTTCGGAACTGGGCCTGGCCCGCCCCGGCTATGTATTTGAAGGATGGCGTGCAGAAGAGAGCGGAGAAACCCTCTTGCCGGGCACTTCCTACACGCTCAGAAAAGATACGGTCTTTGCGGCTGTTTGGAGACCGGTGAAAACCGACACAGAACAAACGGAGGACCCTGCAACAGAGGACCCCGCCACAGAGGATCCGACAACCGAAACGCCGGGCACAGAACCCGACAAAACCGTTGTGTATGCATATGATGCCCATGGCGGACGCGTAAGAAGGGGCACAAAAATGACAGGCAGTGTACCGGCAGGCACGGGAATCACCTTGCCTACCCGATCGGAGATGGGACTTGCACGACCGGGCTATCGCTTCATTGGATGGCGCGTAAAGGATGGCGGGGGAACACTCGAACCCGGTGCGCTGTTTATCCTAAACACCGGCACGGTTTTTGAAGCCGTCTGGGAAAAACTGTAACAGAAGAAAGAGCGCTCTGCGGGGCGCTCTTTTAATAATCTTAATGACACAATAAAGATATATTATTTTACAGTACATAACACTACGGTACAATTGTAACGATATATAAAACAAAGGAGGAAGAATACATGCAACACAAGAAACCGATTGCCTAATTACTGGTAATGATGATGCTTTTCGTATCATTTGCCGGCACCTGGGCACCGGAAACAGAGGTAGAAGTAAACGATCTGAATCTACGCAATTATTTTTATGACCAAATGGATTGGAAGAACCGACCGGAACCCATAACGGTTGGCGATATTGCATAACTGACGTATATCTCGCCCGAAATATGTACATCCCATGATCCTGCCATAGAGAATCCACTGAAAATCTATGACATAACACCTTTGCAGCACGCAACAAATACCACCTGGCTGAGTCTGGTGAATCAATCAGTCACCGATATTTCCGCATTGGCCGGCATGAAAAAACTGGTGCATTTGGACTTGCGGAATCAAGTGGGAGATGGCGCGGAGGGCCCCGCAAGCAAAGTGACGGATATATCTGCACTAAAAGAACGGACGAATCTGACTTGGGTCGATCTGCGCGCAAGCAAACTCGGTAATGTAGATGCAATGCTCGGTTTGGTAAACATGGAATCATTGAATGTATTTGCCGCCCATATCAGCGACTTTTCGGGTCTTCGCAATATGACGAAGTTGAAAAGACTGGAAGCACACAACAATCCGGCAACGGATTTGTCGCCGCTGGCAAATCTGACGGCATTGGAAGAATTGCAGGCGGGGGGTCTCAGTACTGCGTCGGGCGGAGCGTTCCTGCCCAAAATCCGGGATCTGCATTTTGTAGAGAACCTGAAAAATCTGAAGAGCCTGGACCTCAGCTATACGGATATATCCGATCTGCGTCCGTTGATGGGGCTGCAAAATCTTCAGGAACTGATGATTACCAATTCAGCTTTGCAGGTGATTGAACCCATTTTGTACCTGCCGAAACTGAACAAACTTTGGCTCAACAACAACCCGGTTGGCTATGTAAATAATCAGGCTGATTATCTGGCGGCAAAAGAGGCTTTCGACGCATTGGCCGACAAAGAAATGCTGGGGCAAACGGACCGGGAGAAAGTGCAGGCAATTTTCAATCTGAATGAAAATGCGGCCAGATTCTTCAGCGCAAATACCAGACAAAAACTGGAAAATGCACTTGCTCTTCTGCAAACGCAGGATACAGTAGAGAATCCTTTGTTTGCACCGGAGACAGTTACCGAGCCGGAGGACCCGACCGAACCCGAAGAACCGGAAGTCCCCGAAGAACCGGAAGAGCCCGAAGAGCCCGAGCCTTTTACGCAAGCGAGGGTATCTTTTGAAGCAAATGGAGGCCGGTTCCGCCGCGGAGCCAAAACAAACCAGATGACCTATGAACAGGAACAGATTCTGCCGACCCGTTCCGCGTTTGGCTTAGCTCGCCCCGGTTACACCTTTGCAGGCTGGCTAGTCCAAGGAACCCAAGAAGTCCTTACTCCGGGCAGCAGCTATACACTAAGTGGCGACACCGTGTTTGAAGCCGTATGGGAGTCGGCCACAGGAGAAACAGAACCCGCAAATCCGGAAATGGCGCCGAAAGAAGTTTTGTACCGTTTGGACCCCAACGGCGGACGTGTACGCAGGGGAACACAAACCGAGCGGAAAGCGGAAGCGGGCACGGTGATCACATTGCCCACCCGTTCCGACTTAGGGCTGGCGCGATCCGGCTATACTTTCGCAGGTTGGCAAGTATCGGATACAGAAGAAATGCTAAAACCGGGTGCACCGTATACATTGACGGAAGGCACTGAATTCAAAGCGGTTTGGGAAAAAATCTAAGAGACAAAACAACGCCTCGCATTCGTGCGAGGCGTTTTCTTTTAGAGCGCGTTGGCAATCTGTGTAAACAAGTTGCGGTACAGATCGGGATCGGGCGCCAAGGTGGGCGTGTTGACGGCGAAACCGGCGTCATCTGCAACGAAAAGACCACGGCTGAGCTGATCGGGCTGCAGGGCATATTTTTGTATGTGATCGGTAAAGCGCCGGGGTTCGGTAATATACATCGCAGCCAATACATCCCAAAGAACCACACCCGGCTGATCCTGGAATTCGCGTGCATGGGCGATCCATTCCAGATGCGGCTGTCGAATCAGATCCAGGGCAGCAGATTGCATTTCTTCCGGCAGGTCTGTTTCTATGTGTACATGGTCTAAACAGTGATTCCCTGTGAGCACGCAAGGAACCCGAAAAGCCTGCAAGACTTTGGATGCGGCAGAGGAATCCACCGAAAAATTCAACTCCGGTATCTCGCGTCCGTGAAAGTGCAGGGTTTCTGTAATGCCGCCCATCGCCACAAAAGAAGCGGCTTTTTGCGGTGCATGAGGGTCGATCCGCAACAGATCAGAAAAATTCCGCAAAGAACCTAAGGCGAGCAGATGCACCTGCCCTGGATGCTCCGCAAGATAGGCCGCTGTTTTTTGTGCGGCAGGATTCACATCCCCTTCTTTTTCAGCCCCGGAGTAAAACGGGATCCGGAGATTCAGCTGGCGGAATACGGTTTCGGTACAATGGTTTACTTCACGGAGCGTTCCATTGCCGAAAGTGGTACAAACGAACGGAACATACACAGCAGGATGACTGATCAGATACAAGAGTGCGATCAAATCATCCACATCCCGCCCTTCAAGGGTAAAGGTATTGTCAAAATCCACTATGACGGTTTTCATGACAGGCTCCTATACAGGGAAAAAGACCGGTGTGTTTGATCGGACTTGCACACGTACCGTCGTCCCTTCATCCATCCGTTGCATCGGGTGGGTACGCATGCGCAGGCGATGCGCACCGCGCGCGAGGGTGTACAGGCAGGAGTCCCCGAGATATTCCCGGGCGACAATCCGGTAGGGGATGCCGTCACAATCGGTGACGACATCTTCCGGGCGGATAAGGACCTGGACGGTTCCCGGATCGGCGTGGACCGGGCGTTCGTAGAAGTCGGTTATCAGAAGGCCGTTTTCAATGTGTCCTGTCATATAGGCAGAAGCACCGAAATAATCAGCGACCTGTCTCGTACGTGGAAAATGATAGATTTCTTCGGGGGTGCCCACCTGTTCAGGGCGATGCTGCAAAAGAACGGTGATCCGATCGGACAGAAGCATTGCCTCCTCTCTGTCATGGGTTACCAGCAGGGTTGTGATGTTTAGCTGTTTTTGCAGTTGGAGCAGGAGTTCACGCATCTGCTGTCGAAGGGCAGGATCCAGGTTTGAAAAGGGTTCGTCCAAAAGAAGCACCTCCGGAGCGACAGCGAGGGCGCGAGCCAGAGCCGTGCGCTGCTGTTGTCCTCCGGAAAGTTGCCGCGGGTGTTTATACCGGTGTTCGTGCAGCTGAACGCGCTCCAGCATTTCATGGACGACAGGGTCGATACGTGCAGGCTTCATGCCTCGCATTTTCAGGCCGAATCCGATGTTCTCTTCAACGGTCAGATGCGGAAACAGGTGATAATCCTGAAAGACCAGAACCGCGTTACGCGTATGTGCGGGACATGCGGTTACGTCCCTTTCGCCGATGAGAATGCGACCCGCATCCGGGGAAACGATACCTGCAATGATCTTTAGCAGCGTGCTCTTCCCGCATCCGGAGGGTCCGATCAGTGACATCAGTTCCCCTTCCTGCAAATGCAGTCGGAAGTCGTCGAGCACCGTTTTGTTCTTGTATGTCTTGGTAATATTTTCTATTTGTAAAGTTGCCATTATTTTTCTCCGTAGCGTTTTCTGTAACGGGCGGCAAGGATGCGTTCACTGAAAAGGACGACTGCCGCGGCCGTGATGAGAAATACCAGGCTGAAGACCGAACCGGTGGTGCGGTCTCCGCTTTGGATAAAAGGAATCATCAGCATCGGAAAGGTAACAATCCGACCGCCGCCGATCAGAAAGGTTAAAAAATACTGACTGAACGAAACAATAAACAACAGACTGCCTGCGGTCAGGAGCGACGGGAACAGCATCGGCAGCGTAATATGCCAAAGAATGTGGAAGGAGTCCGCGCCCAGCACGCGCGCCTGCTGTTCGATCTCCGCACCGATCAGCGTAAAGGCGGATCGGAGCAGATACACGGCATAGGGGATACACGGAAAGATATGGATGAGAACAACGCCTGCCACTGTATTGGCCAGACCGGCGCGGAGAAAAGCAATATGCACCCCCATACCGATTGCCGTGGCCGGAACAAAGATCGGTGCATATAAAAAGATCTCGATCCATTTCTTACCCGGGAAGGTGTAAAACGCCAGCGCCCGGGCAGCGGGCACACAGAGGATGAGGGTTAACAGGACGGCAGACAGGGAGATCCCGATGGAACGAAAAAGCACAGGCCATGCGCGGGTTCGTGGGTTTGCCAGATAGTTCCATCCGCGAAATCCCCATTCTTCGGGCAGCAGCAGCGGCCAGGGCCAGTTTTTGGCAAAACTCCAGATCACAAGGACCACAAGGGGCAAAAGAATGAGCAAAGTAGCAGTTTTTCTCATGGATCTCTCCTTTGTTGCAGCTTACGCCAGCCCGCGAGAAAAAAGGCCAGCAGGCCGCCGTTGATCAAAAGAAGCAGAACGGCATACGCCATGGCATAGGGTCTGTGGCCGGGGATCGGATGGGTGTATTCAATGAAAGCCTGGACGGGGAGTGCTTTGGGGGTGGTGGGTCCCATCAGCCACGGGACTTCATAGGCGCCAAATGTATAGGCAAATACAATCAGAAAGGAAGCAAGAATCGCAGGTTTGGCCAGAGGCAGCACGATGTACCGGACGGTCTGGCTGCGGGTCGCACCAAGATTGCGGGCCGTAGCCAGCAGATCATCATCTACATGCACGAGCGCAGCATATACCATCATGGCGACAAACGGAATCTCTTTCCACAGATACGTAATGACCATGCCAAAACCGGAGCGACCGGTCATAATACGGGTGAACAGCAATCCGATCCCGGGAAAAACCGGCTGAAGAATCCTTGCCAGAATGCCGGTTTGTGCAAACAGCGACCCGATCATCAGGACGACCACAATGTGCGGCACGATGACAGGAATCCGTAAGAGGGTTTCGGTGATGCGGTCTTTCTTTTTTGCAAGACGCAGCGAAACGGCCAGCGCGGTGCCGGCAGCAACCGAAAGAACGGAAGATGTCATCGTAGTCCGGAAACTAAATCCCAGCCCCCGCAAAAAAGCCGGACTGCGAACGGCATGTACATAGTGGATCAGGGTAGGGGAATGACCGGTTCCTGTTATGCCCAGACTCTGGGCAAGCGCCAGCAGGATTCCGCCGCCAAGAATCACAAAAAGGTACAGGCAGACCGGCCCAAGCAGACAGGCCGCTTTCTTTGGTTCAACTTGCGACATTTTCGTTCCAGAGCTCTTCGATAATCGGAACCAGATGCGCCGGCATTTCAGGGAGCCTTTTTTCTTGCAATTCTTTCAGTTCCGGTGTGGCAGGTCCCTGCGGAACATCGTCAAACAGACGCTGCTGTTCTTCGGAGAGCATTTCATAGGTAAGCACCGGCATATCGCCCCAGACAGCGGGGTCATATTTTCCGGCCTGTGCTTCCGGGCTGAGGATCGTGTCGATCAGCGCGAGAGCGCCCGGTATGTTTCCGCTGTTTTTACCGATGGCAACAAAATGCGTGTTGCCGATGGTGCCCTTGTCAAACAGGAAGGTACGGGTGGATGCGGGAAATTCGCCGGTTTCCATTTTGCCCGAAGCTTCATTGGGATTGTACGACATATGCATCCAGATCTCCCCGTCGGCATACATATTGGCCAGCTGTGGCGTGTCGGCCGGATACGAACGTCCCTCGTTCCATAGATAGGGAGCCAGTTCATTCAGATAATCGAGCGCCGGTTGTATTGCCTCATGCACCGTTTCTTTATCCGGTGCCATCTCGGCAAAGGTTTCGTATCCGATCAAATCGGAGATGATATTGCGCACAAAAGCAGAACCCGTAAAATCCGGCATGGCCGCATACGTGAAGCGACCCGGGTTTTCTTTTGCCCAGGAAAGCAGCTCTTCGGAATTTCTCGGAACGTCCGTAATATGATGGCTGTCATAAATGAAGACAAATTGCGCTTTTCCATAGGGCGCTTCGTATCCGTCAATGGGGTGGCCGAAGTCTGTCTGGACCTCCGGATCGGTAGCGTCCACATAGGCAGAAAAATTCGGCAACTGATCCGTAAACGGTCCATAAAGAAGATCGTTCTCACGAGCCGTATAAAAGTTTTCTCCGTTGATCCAAACGACATCCACGCTGCCGTTGTCTTTAATCCCTGCCTGTTTTTCCCCCAGCATGAGATTCAGGACTTCGTCGATATTCATACCGACCCGTTCGATTGTGATATCATACTTCTCTTTCGCGAGATCGGTCAGTTGTCCGTCGATCCAGCTGTTTGTCTGCTGGCTGCCGCCCCAGCCGTAGAAGGTGACCGTTGTGCCGGCGGCCGCTTCCGGATTCCAGCTTTCGGTTTGGGTTTCTTGCTTTTCTGCTTCTGTTGTAGGGTTATCCGTGCGATGGCTGCAGGCAGATAAGAGCAAAAGCAAAGCCAGTACACAAGCAAGCAGAATATTCTTTTTATACATATTTTCCTCCTTTGATTAGATCGTAAAGTACGGCCGAAGCCAGTTTTTCAGTTGATCGATGGCTAAATACTGCCGGATTTTCTCCCGCGTGTCCTCGTTTACAATCGCTCTGCCGGGCGTATGGTATGTAACCCAGGCATGTGCACACCACGACAGCGCGCGCAGATACAGATACGGCAGATACAGGCGGACGCGCTCTTCAATCGCAAAATCCAAAAGACCCAGAGCCTGTTTGTAGGCAGCAAAAAACGCCAGTTTCTGTTCTTCGCTCAGAACGGTGTCGGTTTTCCAAAGTGTAGTCGTCGGAGAAAGAAACTGCGAAATATCCTGCGCGGGGTCCGACACGACCGGCTTCTCCCAGTCGATCAGAACATCCCTTGCACCCAGAATGAAATTCGACGAATTGACTTCCGTATTGTTGATGACAAAATGCCGGTTGGCCAGAAAATACCGTTCGCCGTTTCGATGAGCTTCGGCCCAGTCCATAAAACGCGAAAAAAACTGCTTTACAGGTAAAGACACGGCGCGGGAATCCCATACATCGGAGAGCAGAAGCTGCGCCTCGTCTATCCGCGCGGAAAACAAACGCTCTTCGGTCAATAGCGGGTGGTTCCGAGGAACCGGCAGCGAATGAATCTGCCCGAAAATCCGTGCCGCACGGGAAAGATCCGTCGCATACCGAAGCGGTCTGCCCGGTACAAACTCCATCGTCAAAAGCCCGTAGGGAATCTCCGCCTTGCTGTCGTCGAGATACAAAGGCTTGGGCGTTACCCCGGAGTCTTTCAGCAATTGCAGGGCATCGTACTCGTATTTGATCTGATTCGCCTGCCGAATCTGGGAGGCGGTGTTTACGCGCAAAACCTGTTTTCTACCCTCTTGTTCCAGCACATAATTGATATTGTATTCGCCTTGCGCCAAAAAACGCAGCGTAAAAGGGGCTTCGGAAGGGAAAATCTCCGTTTGTCTGTTCTTCACATAGCGCAAAAGCGCGGGCTCCAGCGTCTGATACAGCATAGTACCTCCATAGAAAACGACCGATTATCAAAACATGGCTCGGTCGCTTATGTAAGAAGTATAACACAAAAACGCAAAAAAACGGCTTGATTAAGCCGTTTGTACATTCTGAATATTCATTACACCATAAAGAATCCGGATGATAAAAGAGAAGGGGGTCAGGCTTCACTTTATTCACTTGCATGTGAAACATTTATTTTTCAAGTGAATTTCGTCAGGCCTGACCCCGTTCTTAGGGCATTGGCTATGTCAGGAGATAACTGATGTAGATCCAGACCGGCAGCGCGAGCAGGAAAACAAAGGGTACTATAATAAGCTGCAAAAAGAGTTTGTTGCGCACGGTCTCGTCCTGTACAAAAGAAAGAAACATGGCCCCACCGGTAGAAAAAGGCGACATGGTCGTTGTGGAAACGCCGATGCTCACAGCGGCATACAGCAGGGAAGGTGTTACACCGGCCTGGGTCGACAAATCCGGGACCAGGGGAAACAGGGTCGGAAACACGACGCCGACGCCATCCGCCACATAACTCATTATGCCTCCGACGGCAGCCAGTGCCGACCCGATAAAGGGAGCAGGCACATTGGCGCTGATCAGACCTGCCAGACGCGTCATCATGCCGGTGGCCTGTGCGAGGCCAACAAGCATACCGACACCGGATATCAGCACGAGGGTTTTCCAGGGAATCCAGGCGAAGACTTCCTTTTCGTCACCCAATCCGAGGAAAAAACACACCACGGCAGCCAGCACGGCAAAGAAAGTGAAATTGAAACGCGCTTTCAGCAGGGCAAGGAGGGGACTGTTCGGCAGAAGCAGTCCGAGAACAGACGGCAGTACATACAGAATCACCGTCAGGGCAATGACAAGGAGGGACATCTTCTGCTTTTTGTTGAACGGTTCGGGTTTTTGCATGGCAAGAGGTGCCAGGCGGTAGCCTTTCAGAACAAAATAAAACAACAAAAACAGGAGCGTATGAAACGCAAAGCCGTAAACAAATACACGCTGCCCAAGAACACCCGCCATGTCGGAAAAAATCGTCTGCTCTATCAAACCCCGGATCAAGGTGCCGACCAGACTGATTGGAAACAGGGATGCACCGCCGGATGCGGTCACAATGGCAATGACACCCAGTAAGGGGTTCATATTTGACATCGCAGCGATATTCACGGTGATGGGCGTCATAACGATCGTGGAAACATAGGGGCCTCCGCCGGAACCGGCAATCACCGCCGTAATCGCGTAAATGGCAAGGGGCAACAGCTTGGGTGCGTTGCGAAACCGGTAAATGATCTGCAGGGCCAGCTTTTCCATCGCACCGTTGATCGAAGCAAAGCTGTAGAATACGCTGACAGCAAAGATCATCACAAACAATTGCGAAGGCCAAAGCGTAAACAAATTGAGATTGTCGAGATCCCGTAACAGCGAGGCAATATACGTAAGGGCAATCGCAATGATACCGACATTGATTTTCCATTTGGTACCAACAAAAATGGCGATAACAAAGGCGAGTACAAAAAAGAGGATTTCGTTCATGCAAATGACCTCCGATACGATCCAAAGAAGGGGACTGCCTGTCTTTTTGGACAGGCAGTCAAACCGTTACTTTCAGAATTGCGGTTCTGCCACACCTTCGCGCAGTCCGACTTCCAATGCGCCATGACGGCAGGCCAATACACATCCGCCGCAACCGACACACCGTTCCAGATCAACCTGCACTTTTCCTTCTTCAAACGAGAGCGCCTGGCAGATATTGTCTACACAGCGCAGGCATTTCACGCACTTGTCATGGTCGATATAGATGCGGGTCTTGCCGGCCATCATGTCGATATCCTGATTGTATTTAATATGCTTTTGTCCCAGTCCGACGATCTGATCCAGACTGTCGTAGCCCTGTTCCACCACAAACTTCTTCATAAAGTTGATTCCTTTGCGGATCAGGCTGTTGCCCTGCTCGATAATACCGGTACACGGCTGCACGAGAGAGGCTCCCAGCATCATGGCTTCTATGAAATGCTCCGGTTCCACAAGGCCGCCGGCCGCGGCAATATCCAGGTCGGGAACATAGCGCTTAACGGCCGCCACACTCTTGTAACACGGGATACGAAGGAAAGAACCCGACGCCATGCAAAACGGGCTGCCGTCCATATACAGCCACTTCGGCTTTCCGCCATTGTAAATATCCGGCGGAGCCATGCCGACCGCTGCATTAAACAGCTGGACAAACTGTGCGCCCGCAGAATACGCTGCGCGGGTCACATCAATAATCCGCGGGAAGCCCGTTTCCGGCGTCAGCTTCACACCTACCGGAATGGAAACCGCATCGGCAACCGCTTTGGTTATGTTATAGACCGTTTCCGGATTATCTCCCATTAACAGACCCTGACACAGCGGGCTGTACTTCTTGTTCTGATAGCCCTGCAGCGTGCCGTCAACCCCGCTGGGCAACGGACAACCGAGATTGACCTCGATCATATCGGCGCCTAATTCTTCAAACCATTTCGCGCCGTCCACCCAGGTTTCCGCCACATCGGCAAAGCCGCCGAGATTGATTACAATCGGAACCTCTTTGGGTTTTTTCTTGTGCAAGGCCTCCATCATGTAGGAAAAGCGGTCTTTGGCGAAACGGGCAAAGTTCTTGTCCAGATAGAAAGGCGAAGGAACAAAGTAGAAACCTTCCAGGCCGTAGGGGTCTTTTCCTTCCATCTTCAGCATCCGGTGGCCGATCTTATCGCTTCGCCGGCGCATGGGTGTTTCCACAAGGCTGGTGCGCTCGGCAATAATGCGTTCGGTGGCGGGTGTAATATGTGCGCCGGCCATGATAATATAACCGGCTCCGGCTTTTACATGCTTCATGAAAATATCGGAATTCAGGTCCACATAATCCTGCAGGCTGCCCGCATGGCCCCAGTGTTCTCCGATCGCCCCGACTCCGATCGGGTTCGGGAAACGGATACCGGCAACGGTTACACCGAGATCGACTTCTTTTTTTACGGGATTGTCATGTACATTTGTCATAAGATCCTCCTTCTATGTTTAGAAAAGTTTCCAGTATGTGAGTTGAATCAGTAAAGCCACAATATAGTAAGCGGCAAAGGCAACCAAGGTAATCTTGAAACCGTCGGCAAAGGTAAACAACTTTTCGTCTTTGTAGCGGAAAGTCCAGGCAAACAATACAGACGGCAGAAGCGTCGGCAGCAGATTCCCGCCCAATACCGTGGGTATCCAGATCGCCAGCATCGACTTAGCAGCTGTAATGCCGAGTTCCTGGCCCCAGCCGGTAAAGATCGGGGTGATAACCCCCTGTACAAAATTGGTGCCGAGCACACTGGTTACAAAGGTACCAACCAGAGAACTCGTCACATAATAGCCGAATTCTGTGGCGGGTTTCAGAATGCTTAAGGCCTGGGCGATCCATTGCGATGCACCCGTACTGTTCATGGCATTCACCATGGCAAACAGCGCCGTGATGAAAAACATAATCGGCCAATTGATCGTTGCCACAACATCATCAAAGTTCTTGAACAGTCGCAATTGCGGGACGGCAAACACACAAACCGCTGCCAGGGCAACCCAGCCGGTGGATATGCCGTGCCGTGATTCTGTAATCCAAAGAATCAGAACCACCAGCATAATGAGCAAAACGGATTTTTCGGTTTTGGTAACCGGACCCAGTTCCTCATACTTTGTCCGCAGCGTATCCTGATGGGCAATAATATCCTTGGCCGGACGGAAAACCGCAACCAATAGAATAACCGTCAGAAAACCGAACAGCCAAACAATCGGGGCCGCGTGCAAAAACCATTCCATCCACGGAATATCCACACCCGAAAGAGCCATGGTCACCAGGTTCAGACTGAAACCCGTGCGGATCCAGGTGCCGGCGTTTCCCGCTAAAATAATCAGGAAAAAGGTCGGCAGAGCAAGGGCTGCCACGCCTTTTTTCACTTCACTGCGTGCGGGTAGATTCCATGCTTCCGCCACATATACCATCAAAGGGATCATGATCGCAATGAGTGCCGTCGGCGACGGAATCAGGATAATCATCAAAAGGACAACAATCACACTGGCAAACATAAAGCGTGGTACCGTATTGGCTTTCAATTTATACATGAGGGTATAGGCCATTCGCTTGGCAATACCGCTGCGGACCATAACCGCCGCAATGACAAACGAAGCCATCTGAAACCAGCCCGCACTGATGGTAAACCAGGTGAAAACAGCCGGCGGCGGGAAGCGGAGCAACAGCTGCAGTACAATGTAAATGAGCCCGGTATACCCGGAATCAATCGGGCGGGCAATCAGCCAGATGATGAGCCAGGCGGTTAAGGCAAGCGTGACTTTGGCCATGGGTTCCAGATCAAGGGGCAGCAGATAGATCAAAAAAGCTGCTGCAATCCCGGCCAGCCCGCCAAACAGTTTAGTTTTGGAAACGGGTTGTTTTGAAACCTCTTGCATTTTGTATCCTCCTTTCTAATGGCGCTTTACAGGGTAATTTCTTTGAACAGGACCGACGCATCGTCCAGTTCTTCCAGATGCATAATCAGATCGATCGCCTTACGGGTTTTTGGCTGCGTAATAATCCGCAGTGCATTATGTTCAAACTTCCGGATCAGATCCGTATCCGACAAACGGTGTCCTTCTATATTGGTTCCTTTGGAATACAGAGTCTCGCTGCAGAATATCTCCCCGTTTACCACCATCTCCACCCTGGCATACCAGCTGGCAGGATCCTTCTTCTTTTCTTCGCCGGCGCGCGGGTCTCCGTGAATCCGGATCCGCTTCATATACGCCTGATACTCTTCATTGTTGATATGGTTCATGTCCTGCCAGTCCACCCCGGGTTTCACGCCGAACACCATTTGGGTCGCCGCATACGGGAACGAATACTGGGCATCGATCTGCGTAGTCACATTGTACTGATCGGGATGCGCATAGAAAGGCAGGCTGAATGCATCGATCGAGGTAATCTCCTGCGGTTTGAAATGATGCGTATCCAACAGCTCCTGTACACAGTCCAGAGCGCTTTGCAAAAAGCGGCAAGACGGATACAGCTTGTACTGACAATCCGGAAACTCCCAGTGTTCGCCCAAACGGTCCACAATCCGTTCCGGTTCCCACATGCCGGCTCCGTAAAACTTGTGAAAGCCGTACCGGTTATCCAGCATCGTGACGCTGCCGGTGTAACCTTCCTGTGCCAGCAGCACCGCCATCACCGAAGCATTGCAGTTCCAGCCGGCCGGTGCGTATTTGATGATGGACTTCGGGATCGTATCCTCCCAGTCGCGTCCGGTCGGAACCGAACATAAGTAACCGGCAATACCCAGTGCGTTGCCCAGGGCGTCTCTATCCAGCCGCATCAGCTTGCCCAGGCCCAAACTGCCGCCTAGCATATGTTCATTGCTGTTGCCGAAAACATCCGGCGAAGTACCGCCCTTTCCGATCTTGGATAAAAGCACATTCATCGAATTGTTGATTCGTCGTGCCGCTTCCTGGCCCACTGCCAGAGCGGCAATCAATTCCTTGCCGGAAGGACGGAGTGTCTCTGTCACACTCAGTACAGGCGGAAGAACAAACGGCGACAAATGGGGGACGGTGTCAAAATCCAACGAGTACATCAGCTCCCCGTTGACCATAGCAGCTTGGGTTAACGATGTTTTCAGTGTCGTGCCGATCACGGAAGCTTCCGGTGCACCGCCCAGACGGTTGACGACACTTAGTGCCATTTTTCCTTTCTCCGTTCCCAAACCCGCAAAAACCGAACCGATTGAATCCAACAAACCCCGCTTTACCTCGTGCAGGATCGGTGCCGGTAAATCATCATAATTGGTATCGTTTGCAAAATTCAGTAACGAGTCCGTTACATTTACCATGGGTTCACCTCCAAATACTTAATATAGATTTATTATACAATGATAAAAATTAGAAGTGAAATGCTTAAATCGCATAAGAGTCATACAAACAGGCACAAAAAAAGAATCCGTCGATACGGATTCCGGGAAGATCTGTGTTTGTGTCCGTTACTGAAGCAAACGCAGAAACAGTTTGAGTGCGAGGTTATCGTTGTCCTTTCGCCAGGCAATAACACGGTTCACGGCCGGCTCTTCAATCGTAAGCGGTACGAACGCCAGCTTGTTCGGATACAGCGACTGAAAATGACCCGGTACAATCGAAATCCCCATACCGCATTCCACCATGCTCATCAGCCCCTGAATGGAAGAAGCGTGCCCGACTATGCGCGGGGTGATGGAACATTCTTCAAACAAGCGCATCAGTATCGTATTGATCGGCAAATAGGCTTCCGATTCCAAAAAGACAAAATTCTCCCTGTGTACATCCGACAGCCGCAGTGAGCTTTTTTCGGCCATGGGATGATCTGATGGCAGCACCAGAGTTTGTTCGAGCGTCTGTTCCGTAATCCACTGCAACAAAGCAGGATCAAAATTACCGGTCGATATCGTAAAAATGATTCCGACCTGATAACCCAGAAGCGCCGGCAGAATATCGTAATTGGAATACTCCCGGATATGCAGCTGCAGCTTGGGATACGTGCGGATAAATTCACTGACCAGTTTTGTCAGCCGGTCATTGTGCAGCTCTTTTAAGACGCCGATGTGAAGCGTCCCGATGATGCCCTTTTTCTCGTTTTGCAAAGTCTCTTTTCCGGCGTAGAAAGTTTCCACCATCTGCTGCGCATAGGGAAGAAAAGCCATCCCCGACGGCGTCAGACTCACGCTTCTTTTGTCGCGAAAAAACAGGCGCGTGTCCAATTCCTCTTCCATCCGCGTGATATGCCGGCTGAAGACGGGTTGTGTGATAAACATATGCTCCGCGGCCTTAGTGAAATTCAGATAGCGGGCCAGCGTCAGAAAACACTCCAGTTCAAAAATATTCATGATTAACTCCTGTCCGCATTCGAAGGGGTCGTCCTGCGTCTTTGTTACAAACATTATAACAGAATAACAGGCAAACGTTTCGTTCCGAAACAAACCGCAACCCCGGCCCGCTGCATGTACAGCGGCAACAAAAAACGCCCGCCGGTTGGCGGGGCATGGCTCTCTGTTTTCTTATTATGTAACCGTACACCCAATGTCGAATCGGCGCTCCGTCGCGGAACCGGGGCAGTTGGCTCGAGACAGGCACCCTCGCGGCACACGAAAGGGACCACTTATCGCTGCTTCCTCCCGGACCTGACGAGGTTCATGGGTTTTCGTTGCGCAAGACCCGTCTGTCAACACTACTTACCGCAGTCAGACCGACCGATTGCAAACCCTCCATTGGGCATCCACCCTGCTATAGCGGATTGCAGGTTACAAGGCACCGCTAACTCCCCGTGTAGTACGGTATGGCGGAGAGCGAGGGATTTGAACCCTCGTAACGCTATGAACGTTAACACGATTTCCAATCGTGCGCCTTCAGCCACTCAGCCAGCTCTCCATGACCAGACTCGAACTATTATAAAGGAAAACGGGTAGACTTGTCAAATACCGAGGCAGCTTCGATTTTCGGTTTGGATTATTCAAATGGATAAAAACAGATCTTTTTTCTCTTCGTGTCCCAATGCGGCTTTCTGATTTGTTATATATATAAGAGCGCAAATAGTGGGGTTCCTGCCATAAAGCGAATAGTGGGTTCAAACTGTGGGTCATTGCGACGGAGGAGGGAAGCGGTGAAAGGGTAGGGGGACTTGTTACGGTGCATCCTGTATGTTGGCCTGTGCTATACTCATATTGGAGACAAAAGTGAGTTATGCAAGAAACAGGAGCGCAGGGATGAACGATTGGCAAGTACAGAATATGGCAAAAATCATTCAAAAATATAATGCCCGATTGTATCATGAGGCCTTGTCGATTTTACAGGATGCACAATTGGCGGAAGATGCCGTGCAGGAGGCTTGTTTTAATGCGCTTACGTTTCCGGATATAATATTTGCTGCAGAATGTCCCAAAACGTGCCGCTATAACGGCTTTTCCGGTCTTTGCACAAGACGTTGCGGGAGAAGAGCCGGATTTGTGGCTGTGGGATGGTTTTGTGACTGTAGTCGGTGAGCCGATCTATGTGGAGTCAAAAGAAAACCGGATTCCGGAAGATGCGGTATTGGTTTATGCGCACACGGACGGGACCCAGGTATCGGTTCCTGCAACAAAAAGCGAAGCCACGGGCAATTGTTTTTTTTCCATTATTGTAGACAAAGCCGGAATCTGGCGTGCCGTATCTTATAATGGGAAAGCGATAGATATGGATTCCCTGCAGTTTAAGGCTTATGCTTCAGGGGATGATTATATCAAAGAAGAAGAGGAAAAATTTCAGAAAGCCAGTGATGCGGTCAAACGGATTGAAGGCGCAAACCGGTATGAGACGGCTTTGGCTTTATCCGAACAATGGGATGTGTCGGATTATGCCGTTTTGGCCAGCGGGGAAGACTTCCCCGATGCCATGTTTGGCGGGCCTTTGGCAACGCAGGTGGATGCGCCGATGCTTTTGACAAAAAAAGCGGCCCTCTACCCGGTATTTTACCCCGCCTGGAAGCCTTGGGGGTAAAAACCGTATTTTTACTGGGCGGAGAAGAGGCCGTGGCGCCCGCGGTGATGGATACGCTGCAGGAAGCGGACTACCGTGTGGTTCGTGTGGGCGGAAAGAATCGGATGGAAACGGCCGAGCGCAGCAGTGAATTGGCCGCCGAGTTGCGTGGCGACGAAGCAGTAAACGACAAGATACGGTTTGAAGTCAACCGGAACGTCTATGCCGATGCTTTGGCCGGCGGCGCCTTTGTGGCGATGCACCGGGAGAAATTCGGTTCGAGTTATTTTGTGCCTTATGTGGGAAAAGACGGAAGCATTGTGTTTGGCGGAACAGAAGTTGTGCCTTCGATCCCGAATGAGATCCGCCTGGCGGGGAATAACCGCTATGCAACCGCGGTGGAGATTGCCAAGGCGTACAAAACTATGCTGGACAAGGAGATAAAACGCGTTGTGTTGGTAAACGGAGAGAATTTCCCGGACGGTTTGGCCGCAACGCCTTTTGCGTTCCGTAAAGATGCCGTGGTTCTGCTGACGAAACAAAACGAGTTGCCGATGGCGGTCGATGCGTATCTCAGAGAGCATGCGATCCAGGAAGTCTGGCTGATCGGTGGTCCGGAAGCGATTACCGAAGACCAACAGAATTATCTTGCGTGGGTTTTAAAAGACAACATGGATTGATACGGGTTTGGAGAAGGCGTACAAAAAAGATCGCTGAATAGACAACATTCATGTTTTTATTAATAAGAATATAGAAACGACGTTTTCCCTATTATTTCTGTATGGGAAGGGGTAGATTCAGCGAGGATTTTGAATAGCGTCATGGATGAGCGGATCAAAAAACAGCTTGAAATAGAAAAGATTGAAAATGCTATATCGATGAAATCCAGGGTAATTCCGGATAACGAATTAGAGCCGCAAGGTACAGGCGGAGTGAACAAATGGATCCACCGCTCGACTGCAGAAGGACGTGCAGATGCGATGATAAACTGGAGATGGAGACAGGGATTCCGTATTGCTGGGGAGGAAGAAATGGAAGAGATCTCGGTGTCGCGTGAGAAAAAACGTTTACTTATTGGCAGGAATATGGGTAACAGCTTTGCTTTGTTATCTTTACAAAGAAGGGGATTCGGACTTTGGTTCGATGAAAAACGAATGGCTCTAAAAGAGGGTCTCATATGAAACGTTTAGCGGTTATTCTTTCGGCATGTTTTTTCTTGATGAGTTTGAGTGCTTGTTCGCAGACGGAGCCGATGCGCCGGCCGAAACGGAAACTACTTTACTAAAAGAGGAACAGATTGATTTTCAGGCATTGCAGACGCGTTTGCAGACATTGGAGGAAGAGGTGCAACGTTTGCGTGAATACCCGGCGGTGCAGGGGAAACCGGTACTGTCCGGCGAAGGTGCGAGGGCGGAGCTGGCGGTGTGGCTGATTTCTCACACACAGGACATAGAAACGCAAGATGTTTTGCTGGTGGACTATGATACACAAAAACAATAGTGGGTAGTGGATCCCGTAGAGCTGGGGCCGAGTACAGGCAACTCTCCCGGACCGAGGGTAAGCAATGAAAAAGAAGAGGCTCTTTATCTTTCTCCCGTAGAAGGTTGCCAATATCATATGCGAGGTCCGGAAGTGACAGACACCGGCTTTTACCCGCCTTATGCAGATGCACAGGACGCCAAGGAGAATCAAGCAGACTGGGAGGGAGCCCGGGCGGTACTGTATTTAAAAGACGGGGAGATTCTCGCCATTGTACGAATGTATCAGGTGTAGTGGACAAGTTTTGAAAGCGGATCGCTCTTTGTCGGGCGATCCGCTTTTCTGTGCTTAAAAGTGCGATTTGCCTATGGTATAATTGGTTTTATGGAGGGTTTTATGCAGACTTTGTATCGTGCGTTTCGGCCGGATACCTTTGACAAGGTGGTCGGACAGGACAATATCGTTCACATACTGAAAAATCAGGTGCAGACCGACACCGTACGGCACGCGTATCTGTTTCACGGCACGCGGGGCACCGGTAAGACGTCGTGTGCCAAAATACTGGCCCGCGCGGTGAACTGCCTGCAGCCGAAGGACGGGAATCCCTGCAATGAATGCGAAAACTGCCGCGCCATTTTGGAAGAGTCGACGATGGATGTCACGGAAATGGACGCGGCGTCCAATCGCCGGATCGACGATATTCGCGACTTGCGGGAGAAGGTCAAGTATCTGCCCGGGCAGCTGAAAAAGAAGGTCGTGATTATTGACGAAGCGCATATGATTACGAATGAAGGGTTTAATGCGCTGTTAAAGACGCTGGAGGAACCGCCGGCGCATTTGCTGTTTATTCTGGCCACAACCGAGATGGAAAAGATCCCGCAGACGATTGTGTCGCGCTGCCAGATTTTTACGTTCCGGCGGATCGCGGCCGAGGATATTCAGAAGAATCTGCGCTATGTACTGGAACAGGTGAACCGGGGGGCCGAACCCGAGGCGCTGGAGACGATTGCCTATGCGGCCGACGGCGCCATGCGCGATGCGCTTTCTTCTTTGGAGCAGGTGCTTTCTGTGGCGGAGGGGGACATTACGCTGCGTGATGTGCAGACGGTGACCGGGCGGGTCAGCGCGGCACAGCTGTTTGCGCTTTCGGATGCGGTGTTTGCCAAAAATGCCAAACAGGCGCTTTTGACGGTGCAGGCGGTGCGCGCGGCGGGAAAAGAGTCGGAGTCGATCTTAGCAGATTTAACCGAGCATTTCCGCAAGCTGATTCTGACAAAGGTCACCAAAGACCGTCGGCTTTTTTCCGGTTCCGACGAGCAGTTTTCCTTGTATACGGACAAAAGTGCAGCACCGGACGAGGAGCTTCTTTTGGCGGCCCTTTCGCATTTGCTGGACACGCAAAACAAACTGCGTTTTACCGACGATGCGCATACTCTGCTGATTACGGCGGTGCTCAGTCTGTGTGCTTTGGCGAAGAAAAAAACACTGGAACAACGAATCCACGAGCTGGAAGAGTATGTATTTGTCCGCGGCAAACCTGCCGCTGCCGTAGGGACAGGCCCCGTCCCGGCCAAAGACCCCGATCCCACCGATGCCGTAGGGACAGACCCTGTCCCGGCCAAAGACCCCGACCCAACCGATGCCGTAGGGACAGGCCCTGTCCCGGCCGAAGACCCCGAACCCACCCCGGCTCCGGCTTCCGACGCCGGTGGGGATTCCATAACGGCCCGGGACTGGGAAAAAATCCTGGAAAATATCAAACGCCGCAGCGTACCGACTTATGCGTACCTGCACGAAGGAAAATGGCACAGTTTTGCCAACGACCGGCTCACGATTGTGTTTCCGGATAATTACGAGATCCACAGAAACGCGGTCAACAAAAAAGACTCCCGAGCGCTGATCGAAGAAGAAACCAAACGTCTGTACGGCGCTCCGGTAGACATACAGTTTTTGCTGGACAAAGAACGAGAAGACAAAAAACCCGTAGCCGATGTGCAGGATATTATCGACTATTTCGGCGCGGACCATGTAGAACTGCAATAGGAGGAGAAACGATGCGACGCGGATACCCCGGAATGGGCGGACAAAACATGAATCAAATGATGAAGCAAATGCAGAAAATGCAAAAACAGATGGAAGAAACCCAGGCCAAACTGGAAGCCGAGGAGATTACGGCACAGGCCGGCGGCGGTGTGGTGGAAGCTACGGTCAACGGCAAACGGGAACTGGTGCATCTTGTGATCGACCCGGATGCGGTTGACCCGGACGATGTGGACATGCTGCAGGACCTGATTATCGCGGCGGTCAATGAGGCCATGCGCGAAGCGGAGCAAAAGGCGGAGCGCGAAATGAAAAAGGTTACGGGCGGCCTGAATATCCCGGGTTTATAAGGCATGGACATCTATCCGGCGTCGGTTGAGCGGCTGATCGAGGCGCTGACGCATTTGCCGACAATCGGGCGCAAAAGTGCCCAGCGGCTTGCCATGAGCATTGTGGACAAGCCGGAAGAGGAAGTAAAAAGACTGGCGGAGGCGCTCCTGGAGGTAAAGGAGCGCGTGATGCACTGCGAAATCTGTCACAATCTGGCCGACGGCCCGATTTGTTCGGTCTGTGAAGACGAAACACGGGATCATTCGGTGATTTGCGTGGTGGAAGATGTACAGGGACTGATTGCGATTGAAAAAACCAAGTCGTATCACGGTCTGTATCATGTACTGGGGGGGCTTTTAAACCCGATGCAGGGGATCGGCCCGCAGGAGCTGGATCTGAACCGCCTGGTGGACCGGATCGGGCAGGACGATGTGAAAGAGCTGGTCTTTGCCATCAGCCCGACGGTGGAAGGAGAGATGACGGCCCATTTTATCCGCGATGTAGTGAAGGATACGGGGATCCGGCTCAGCCGGATTGCTTCGGGGATACCGATCGGGGCGTCACTGGAGTATTTTGACGATATGACGCTGATTAAGGCATTGGAAGAAAGAAGGAGTATGGACGCGTGAAGTGGTTTGCTGTACAGGAAGAAAAAATCGCCATTGCCGGGCGTCCGGTCCGGGTGTTGCGCCCGGAAACAAAAACGGACAAGGCGATGGTGTTTTATCACGGCTGGTCCAGCAGTGCCGCGCTGAATGTGTTCCGGGGCAAGATCCTGGCGGCACACGGCTATGTGGTGCTGGTGCCGGAAGCGGTGCACCACGGCGAACGCGGTACATTGGACTACGAGGACGGGACGGTCGTAGCGGCGCATATGTTTTCTGTGATCGACCGCAGTGCCCGGGAGTTTTCGGATCTGAAGGACTGGTTAAAAAAAGAAGGCTGCAGCCGGATTTTAGTGACGGGACATTCCATGGGGGGCTTTACGGCGGCGCGTGTGTTTGCTGCGTATACGGATCTGACCGCCTGTGTGAATCTGAACGGGTGCTTTGCGTTTCATGACGCGGCGGAAGGCCTGTTTGCCAAGGCCGGTCCCGAACAGGAAAAAGCGCTGCGCGATGCCTTTGTGCCCTACGAAACCGATCCGCAGGAGCAAACAGAACATCTTGTCAACCGCCCGATCCTTTTGATCAACGGGGCGGCGGATGCGGTCATCGACCCGGACTGGCAGAAGGCTTTTTATGAAAACCTGCGGGAAAAATACGAGGATCCCGACAGAATCCGGCGCATACGGATGGAAAATCAGGGGCATTTTGTGACGACCAATATGCTGGAAGAGCTTTTAGCCTTTGCCCGTACCTATATGGAGGATCCGGCATGAAGATGCGCGCAGGCGTCCTGATCCTTTTGATTATCGCCTCTGTCCTGATGCAGCAGTATCTGGGTTTTGACCTTTTGGATACGCTGCTGGTTCTGGGAGCGGTGTATATTATCTTTTTCTGGGTGTTTAACTTTCTTTTGCAGCGTGCGTTTGAAACAAAAATGCACCCGGATACCTATGTAAAAATGAACCGGTTAAAAGCGGCCTATGCCGGGCGCGGCACCAAAGGCCAGGCAGCCGGCAAACTGAACGCGGCGGTGGGCCTTTTGGATCAGGGAAAGGGCGAAGCCGCTGAAGAAGAAGTCGCGGACATCACCGCGCGGATCGAGTATCTGTCGCCGTCGATCCAGCATTTGTACAAAATAGTTGCCGGAACGGCCGCCCTGTACCGGCAGGATGTGCGCGCAGCGGAAAAAGCGCTGGCGCGTTCCACGCTGGATTCGCAGATCCAGGCGCCGCAAAAAAGGGAAGTGGCCTTTGCGCGGGCGCTTTTGTATCTGACAATGAGGGACAAGGTGCGGGCGGAAGAGCAGGTGGCCCGGCTGAATGAACCCAAAAACAACCGGGATCAGCTGAAGCGTCTGTATGTACTGGGTTGGCTGCTGCATCTGAAAGGCGAACGCGAAAAAGCCGCCAAAGCGATGGATCCGATTCTGGAAAACGGACAGCATCTGTGGTTTTCGAAGGAAGCCGTCCTGCTGAAACAAGCGGCTGAAGAAGGCAGGGAATACGAACCCTGGACCACAATACAGGAATAAGACCGTACCGGTTATTCTTTTCCCGGATAAAGCAACAAAAAACGAACCTCTAAGCACAGAGGTTCGTTTGTTTTTTCTTTAGCCGACGGCGTTCAGTTTTTTCAGCATGGTGTCCAGATCCAGCGCGTGTACCATGGCGGCTTCTTCCAAAGACTCCATTTGCGCCCCGGGGCAGCCAACGCAGCCCAAACCCATTTCCAGCAGTACTTCTACCGTGTCGGGATTGGAGCGGATCACTTCTCCCACCAGCATGTTTTTAGTATATTCCAACGAAATCCCTCCTTTGCATTCGCGTTGTTACTATAGTACCCGATTTTCATGTGTTTTACCATACTTTTCGGTGCTTTTTATCACAACAGTTTCGATGCAATAAGCGATAACGGAAAGCTCACGAAAGCCAATGATAAATGAGAGCGGTTTATCAATTGACAAGGATACGACAATTTGTTAGACTACTTTTACGCAGACATATAGTATTGAATTAATAAAGGAGGATGAGAGTTATGACGATGGACATTTTAATGGCGGTCGTATTTATACTGCTTGCCATGTCGCTGGGGGACATTGTATCTACCAAAACGAAAGCATTTGTACCTTCCGTATTTGTTACCGCAGCGTTGTTTGTCATCGGGTACTGGACGTTCTGGCCGAACGATATTGTAAGTATTGCTTCGTGGGCACAGCCCGCAGCCGGACTGGCCATGTACATGCTGATTACCCACATGGGTTCTTTGATGAACCTGCGCGAACTGGCGGCACAATGGAAGACGGTGCTGATTGCCCTGGCCGGACTGGCCGGAATTATGGCGATTCTTCTGACAGTGGGTCGCCTGGTACTGGGTTACGAAACGGTTGTGGCGGGCGCGCCGCCGTTGACCGGTGGCGTGGTTGCCGCACTGGTTATGCAGGCAGCGGCAGAAGCCAAAGGGATGACCGAACTGGCTGTCCTGGCGATTTTAGTCTTTGTGGCACAAGGTTTTGTCGGCTATCCGATTACCGCCGTATTGTTGAAAAAAGAAGGCCAGCGTTTGCTGGCGGAATACCGCTCCGGCAAGGCACAGGTTCCCGTCGGTGATGCAGCGGCTGCTGCGGCGGTAGTGGAAAAGAAACCGCTTATTCCCCCGGTACCGGAAAAGTACAACACAACGTATCTGATTCTTCTGAAGCTGGCGGTTGTGTCGGTATTAGCGGACCGTTTTGCCAAATTGGTAAACGCGGGCCTGGCTTCCATCGGCACCGATGTTACTTTGCATCCGCTGGTTGTCTGTCTTGTGTTCGGGGTTATTTTCACCCAGATCGGATTTTTGGATCGCAATGCGTTAAACAAAGCCAACTCGTTTGGCTGGTTGATGACGGTTCTGATGGCGTTTGTTTTTGACGGTCTGCGTCAGGCAAGTCCTGCCATGCTTTTGCAGGTGGCCGGTTCTTTGGTGGGCGTTATCGGTATTGGCGTTATCGGCCTTTTGATCTTTGCGTTTATTGCCGCCAAGATCCTGAAGGAGTCCGTTCCGATGGCCCTGTGTATTGCGCTGAATGCGCTGTACGGGTTCCCGCCCAACTTTATCCTGACAAACGATGCGGTTAAAGCGCTGACGGACGACCCGGTCGAGGCCGAGTATCTCACCGGTATCATGATGCCGAAAATGCTGGTAGGCGGATTTACGACCGTTACCATCGCATCGGTTATCATCGGCGGCATTTTTGCCACCCTTTTATAATCGATACAAATAAAGAAAGGAGCGTGCCATGTCCGTAAAGGCATTGGCTGCAAAATACAAAGACGAAATGATAGCCCTCCGTCGCTGGTTCCATCAGCATCCGGAGTTGAGTCTGAAAGAATACAATACATCCAAACGCATCAAAGAAGAACTGGATAAACTGGATATTCCGTATGAAACCATCGGAGAAACCGGCGTGCTGGGTACGATCAAAGGCGGAAAAGAAGGAAAAACCATTCTGCTCCGTTCCGACATGGACGCGCTGGAAGTGACCGAAAAAAACGACTTTGAATTCAAATCCGTCAACGACGGCGTGATGCACGCCTGCGGGCACGATGCCCATACCGCCATCCTGATCGGTGCGGCCAAGATCCTGAAGGAGCTGCAGGAGGAGATTCCCGGCACGGTGAAGCTCTGCTTCCAGCCCGCGGAAGAACTTGCGCAGGGTGCAAAGATGATGATTGAAGAAGGACATGTACTCGACGGCGTCGACGGCGCATTCGGCGGCCACGTCTGGGCCGATGTACCCGTCGGTCAGGTCGATGTAACCGAAGGTCCGCGCATGGCTTCGGCGGATATGTTTGTCATTCGCATCACCGGAAAATCCGGCCACGGTTCCATGCCGGACCAGGCACTGGACACGGTGGTTTGCGGTTCCGATATCGTCATGGCGCTGCAGACGATCGCATCGCGCGAGATCAGCCCCCTGGAGCCCATTGCCATTACCGTGGGAACCTTTAACGCCGGCACGCGCTTTAATATCATTGCCGGTGAAGCGGAGCTGACAGGTACCACACGCTGCTTTAACCCCGACATCTGGGCAGTGATTGACAAAGAGATCGAAAGAGTCGCGGTTAAGATCGGCGAGGCGCACCGCTGCAAGGTGGAAGTTGAGTATCACAAAATGACACCGCCCACGATCAACGACAACGAACTGGCCAAACTGGCCCGTGAGAGCGTCGTCAAGGTCATGGGAGAAGAAGGGGTCACCCGGATTGAAAAAACCACCGGAGCAGAAGACTTTGCCTTCTTTGCCAATGCGGTACCTTCCGTTTTCGCCTTTATCGGCTGTGCGAATCCGGACAAATTTGAGGTTATGCCGCATCATCACGAATGCTTCCAGATTGATGAGGACTGCATGGAATACGGCGCCGCCGTCTACGCGCAGTACGCACTGGACTTTCTGAATCAATAAAAAACGGGTGTTTCCGCCAAGCGGAAACACCCGGATTTTTGTCTGCGTTATACCGGCAGGATCGCTTCCACGATCCCCATGACAAGGGCGCCGATCAAAGCTCCGATAATGGAGATTTCCAGGCCGGAAACCAGCATGCCCGTCACATAAAGAACTACCGCGGTCATAATGAAACCGCCGACTCCTTTGCCGAAGGGCGATGCGCTCAGGCCGGTGAAAGTGACCAGAAGGTATTCCAGTACGCCGATTACAATCGCAGCAATAATCAGGCTGAAGATGCCGCCTGTGTTGCGGAAACCGGGCGTAAAGAACGCGGTAATGGCTACAACCAGGGCCCCTACGAGAATGCGGATAATCAAACCGCCGATATTGAATTCATTGTTTGTGTTTTTGCTCATCTGTAAGCTCCTTTCCCACGAAATGTCTATGCTATTTTTATCCCGTTTGTTTGGATTCTAAACAGAATTGCATCAATTTAACAAAAATTTTACGATTTAATGCTCTGTTTGTTTCGGAATAGCGCGCACGATAACACCGCTGCGGAAGGCGGATTCGATATAGTCAATATGAAACGATGGATAGTCGGCGGCGATCTCTTCGTCTACAACAAACCGGATGCCTTCGTGTTCGACGGATGCGTCGTGGTCTTTTTTGGTATCAAGTACCAGATCCCAGCGGGGACCCGCTCAGGAATAGCCGCTGATCATAATGCGGGGATTGGGATAATTGGGATTGTTGGCAATGCGCTCTTCGAGATTGCTTTTGGCTTCATCGGTCAGGTATATGCTTATCATCATGTCCTCCTATACAGTTATAAAATAATTTTTGCTGTGCACATAGTATACCCAAACCCACAGATTGCAAACAATGCCGTATTTGTGTATAATAGCGGAAGAACTCATATAAGAAGAGTCCGAAAAGGCGTTAGGCCTTTTCTTTTTTACATTACACAAAAAAGCAAGGAGTGCACGAAGATGACGGACGAGAAAGTATTCTTTCTCACACAGGAAGGCATGCAGGAACTGGAAGCCGAACTGGAGGAACTGAAAACCAAAAAGCGCAAGGAGATTGCAGAAAAAATCAAAACGGCGCGCGAATTCGGCGACCTGTCGGAGAATGCGGAATACGATCAGGCCAAAAACGAACAGGCCCAGATTGAAGAACGCATTATGAAGATTGAAAACATGCTTAGAAACGCCGTACAGATTGAAGAAGATCAGCTGACCGACGAGCATGTGGGGATCGGCGCCAAAGTAAAACTTCTGGACGAAGACTTCAACGAAGAACTGGAATACACCATTGTAGGAACGGCAGAAGCCGACCCGCGACGCGGCCGTATATCCAATTTGTCGCCGGTAGGACGGGCGCTTTTGGGAAAGAGCGTGGGCGATGTTGTGCAGGTGCATGTAGCGGATAATCTGAGCACATACAAAGTGCTGGAGATTATCGTTTAAGTAAGAAAAGAGGCGTTTTGTGACAGAAGCATCCATGAATGAAATGCGGCAGATCCGTTTTGACAAACTGAACGCACTGATCGAGGCGGGAAAAGACCCTCATCAGATTGAGCATTTTAGAGACCGACAATACAGCGAAGACATTAAAGCCGATTATGCCGATTGGGAAGAGAAGACCGTCCGTGTGGCCGGACGCATTTTATCGCGTCGCGGGCACGGAAAAGTCAGCTTTGTGCATATTCTGGATGCGAAAGGGCAAATTCAGCTTTTCTTGAAAGCCGATGTGCTGGGGGATGGCTATGAAGAAGCCAAACATCTGGACATTGGCGATATCGTCGGGGCGGAAGGGGAAGTGTTCACCACAAAAACCGGCGAGATTTCCGTGCGGGTAAAAGAGATCACCCTGCTCACCAAATCCTTAACCATACTGCCGGAAAAATTCCACGGCTTGAAGGATATCGACCTCCGCTACCGCCAGCGCTATGTAGACCTGATTATCAATCCCGAGGTGCGGGATACGTTTCGCCTGCGCACCCGGATTATTTCCGAGATCCGCCGGTATCTGGACGATAAGGGCTTTTTGGAAGTGGAAACGCCGATCTTAAACACGATTGCCGGCGGCGCGACGGCGCGTCCGTTTGTGACGCATCACAATACCCTGGATATCGACATGTATCTGCGGATTGCCAACGAGTTGTATCTGAAGCGGCTCATCGTCGGCGGATTTGACAAAGTGTATGAAATGGGGCGCATGTTCCGCAATGAAGGGATGGACGCCACCCATAATCCCGAATATACCGCCATGGAATTGTATCAAGCTTATGCCGACTACGAAGACATGATGAACATTACCGAAGACTTAGTGGCTACGGTAGCCGAACGGGCCACCGGCTCCATGCAGGTGCAGTACGGCGATACGCTGATTGACTTTACCCCGCCCTGGCGCCGGGTTACCATGCAGGAGCTTATCAAGGAGCATGCCGGGGTCGACTTTGCTGTGATCCACACCGATGAAGAAGCGCGGCAGGTAGCCAAGGAACACAATCTGGATCTGAAAAAGGGAAATACCCGCGGTTTTGTGATCAACGAGATGTTTGAAACCTATTGTGAAGAGCATCTGATCCAGCCGACCTTTGTGATCGGCCATCCGGTGGAGGTAAGCCCTCTGGCCAAGCGCAATCCCGAAGATCCGCGCGTGACCCAGCGCTTTGAAGCGTTTGTTTGCCAAAAAGAAATTGCCAATGCCTTTTCGGAGCTGAACGACGCCAGAGACCAGCGTGCCCGCTTTGAACATCAGGTGGAAATGCGCGAAGGCGGCGACGAAGAAGCCAATATGATGGATGCGGATTTTGTATACGCCCTGGAGGTGGGTCTTCCGCCCACCGGCGGTCTGGGTATCGGCGTTGACCGTCTCATTATGTTTCTGACCAATCACGACAGCATACGGGACGTTTTGCTGTTCCCGACGATGAAGCCCATTGGAAAAGACACGGCAGAAGACGAAGAAGAGAACGAAGAAAACGCATAATATTTTTTAGAAACCCGGCTTTCCATGGTATGCATGGCGAGCCGGGTTTTGTGGTATATAGACTCTATGAGGGAGAGAGTATGAGACTATTACATGTATTGGGACAGCACCCGGCCAAGACGGGTTCGGGGACATCTACTCGGGCTGTGATCCGGGAGCTGAAAAAAAAAGGGCATCCGCAGTTTGCGGTCTACGGCCTGAATGCGGACCAGGAGCCGGTGGATGTAGGCTGTGCCTATGAAGCGGTGGTGTTTTCCGAAGAGAAGGACGGCCAGCTTTTGTTCGGCATGTCGGATACGATGCCGTATGATTCTTTGCGCTTTTGCGATATGACTGCCGGGCAGTACAAACGCTGGGCGCGCAAGTTTTTGCGTGCGATCCGGCGGGCGGTACAGGCGTTTGCCCCGGATGTAATCATCGGGCATCATTTGCATCTGCTGACAGCCCTTGCAGAAAAATACACCGATGTCCCGGTGGTGGGCGTATGTCACGGGACGGATCTGGCGCAGCTGAGGCGGAATGCTGTGCATCGGGCCCATGTAAGAAAAGGACTGGCCGGGCTAAGGCTGATCGTAACAAACAGCCCGACACAGGTAGAGGAAGTGGCGGCACTTTTAGCGTATCCGAAAGAGCGGATCCGGGTTTTGGGGGGCGGCTATGACCCTGCCGTGTTCTATCCCGGGACACCGCCTGCACCGCCGCCGTATGAGATCGTATACGCGGGAAAAATCAGCGAACACAAGGGCCTGCGTCCGTTGTATCATGCGCTGGCAAGACTCCCGCAAGACGGCTGGCGCCTGACGGTCGCGGGCACCGGCGAAGGCGAGGAAACCGAACGCATTGTGGCACTGGGAGAAGCGCTGCGCTTGCCGATCCGTTATGCGGGCTTTTTGGAGCAGGAGGCGCTGGCTTCATTGTACCGGCGCTCGCATTTGTTTGTGCTGCCGTCTTTTGCCGAAGGGCTTTCTTTGGCCACCCTGGAAGCGCTGGGTGCGGGGCTCTCGTGTGTCGTGATGGACTGGCCGAATTTGTGTGCTTTTTTGCCGCAGGCATTTTCTTTGGCCGGGCAGATTACATTTGTGGAGCGGGTGGCGGATCAGCCGATCGATGCGTCGCATCCGGATTTTTTTGTATTGGTGGATCGACTGCAGGAGGCCATCGGAAAAAACCGGAGTAAAATGTTTTCATCGGGTTCTTCCACGGGTATAATCCCCACGGATGAAATTACCTGGGCCGGGCGGGTCGCGTGTCTGGAATCCTGGATTACCGATCCCGCTTTCGGCAAAGGAAACGGAAAAGGAGAAACAAAAAACAATGAGTAAGCACCTTTTTATTCCGGGACCGGTGGATGTTTCGGAAGATGTATTGGAAAAAATGGGGACGCAACAGATCGGGCACCGCACCAAAGCGGCCACCGCACTGCAAAAAAGCGTCAGCGAAAAACTGCAGAAAGTCTTTTATACAAACCATCTGATGGTGGTATCCACCTCATCGGGCAGCGGTTTGATGGAGGGGGCCATCCGTTCGTTTACCAAGAAAAAAGCGGCGGTGTTTTCGATCGGTTCGTTCGGGGACCGCTGGTACAAAATGGCAATCGCAAACGGTGTGGCGGCCGATGTGTTCAAGGTGGAGCCGGGCCGGCACACCCGCGTGGAAGATGTTGACAAAGCGCTGGCTACCGGTGACTACGACACCATTACAATTACCCACAACGAAACCTCATCCGGGGTTATGAACGATGTGGAGGCGATCGGCGCGCTTCTCAAGGAGAAGTATCCCGATGTGCTGCTTCTGGTGGATGCGGTGAGTTCCATGGGCGGTGTGAAGATCGACGTGGACGGCTGGGGGATTGACTGCTGTATTACATCGACCCAGAAGTGTCTCGGACTGCCTGCCGGCATGGCCTTTGCCAGCATTTCCGAACGCGCCTATGCGCGCGCCAAAACGGTGGAAAACCGCGGTCTGTATTTTGACATGGTTTCTTTGTATGACTTTGTGCGCGACAAACCGTATCAGTACCCTTCTACGCCGTCTCTGGCGCATTTGTTTGCCGCCGACTATCAGTTGGACCGCATACTCGAAGAAGGCCTGGAGAACCGCTTTGAAAGGCATCTGAACATGGCCCGGCGCGTACGCCAGTGGGCCAGCGAGCATTTTGCCCTTTTGGTGGAGGACGAAAAGTATATGTCGCAGACGCTGACGACAATTGTGAACACGAAGGGGATCAGCGTGGCGGATCTGAACAAAAAGCTGTCGGCCTACGATATGGCGCTGTCCAACGGCTACGGGGACCTAAAAGAAAAAACCTTCCGGATTTCCCATATGGCCGACTATACCATCGACGATATCAACGAACTTCTGGCGCGGATTGATACGATCCTGGAGGAGGCCGAATGATACGGGTACTGGCCAATGACGGAATGGACCCCAATGCCGTAGAGGAGCTGCTGCGAAACGGGATCGAAGTGAACACCACGCATTATGAAGGCGAAGCGCTCGCGGAAAAGGTACAGGAATACGATATCATGACCGTGCGCTCCGCCACCAAGGTGCGCGAACCGCTGATCGACAAGATGGCGGAGAGCGGCCGCATGAAACTGCTGCTGCGCGGCGGTGTGGGGATCGACAATATCGATGTGGCCTATGCCGAAGAAAAAGGCATTCAGGTAAAAAACACGCCGCTGGCCAGTGCTATCAGCGTGGCGGAGGCCACTCTTGCGCATATGCTGAGCTTTTCAAGGAATCTGCATCTGTCCAATCACACGATGCGCAGCGGCCAATGGAACAAAAAGCAGTACGAAGGCACCGAACTCTACGGAAAAACGATCGGTTTGGTGGGTTTTGGCAGTATTGCCAAAGAAGTGGCCCTGCGTGCCCATGCACTGGGGATGACGGTTTTGTATACGAACCGTTCAGGACCCAAGCCCGAATTTGCGAACTATGCGTATGTCGGTATGGATGAACTGCTGGAGCGCTCCGACTATGTGTCTTTGCATACGCCCTCCAAAGCGGATCATTCGGCGCTGATCGGGAAAGCTGAGCTGGATAAAATGAAAGACCATGCCGTCTTGCTGAATCTGGCCCGCGGGGATCTGGTCGACGAAGAAGCGCTGGCGGAGGCGTTGGAACAAGGAACGATCCGCGGCGCGTGTCTGGATGTGTTTCACAAGGAACCGCTGGAAAATGCGACGCTGCTGCAGGACCGGATCTCTTTGTCGCCCCATATCGGCGGATCGACCAAAGAAGCGCAGGGCCGTATCGGATGGGAGCTTGTACAGCATATACTGGATTTTACCAAGGAGGCCAAATGACCGTTTTCAAACCGTTCCGGGCGTATCGACCGGTAACCGACAAAGCCAAAGAGGTAGCCGCGCTGCCTTATGATGTGATGAACGAAAAAGAAGCCCGGGCCATGGTCCGGAATTTGCCGGACAGCTTTTTGCGGATCGACCGCGCGGAGGTTAATCTGCCCGAAGGAACCGACCCCCACGCAGACGCCGTGTATGAAACGGCAAGAGAGCTGTTGGAACAAAAGATACAGGAAGGCGTGTATGTGCAGGAGGCGGCTCCTGTGTATTATATCTATCGCCTGGTGTGGAAAGGACGTGCCCAAACCGGGATCGTGGGTTTGCTGTCGGTGGAAGACTACGAAAACGACGTCATCAAAAAGCATGAGTTCACGCGGGCGGAAAAAGAAAAAGACCGCATCCGGCATGTAGACACCACATCCGCCCACACCGGCCCCATCTTCATAACGTACCGCGCACAGGACGCCATCCGGACGATTACCGAACAAGCCACACAGCAACCGCCCGAGGTGGATATTACCTTCGATGACGGGGTGACCCATCAGATCTGGCCTTTACAGGACGAGGCAGCCATCCGTGCGATCGAAGACGCGTTTTTGTCGATTCCTGCCGTTTATATAGCCGACGGGCATCACCGGGCGGCATCGGCCGTGCGCGTGGGCCAGCACCGCAGAGACGCCAATCCGGGTCATACCGGCCGGGAAGAATACAATTATTTCCTGTCGGTTGTGTTTCCCGATGAGGACCTTTTGGTATTGGACTATAACCGGGTCGTCGAAGACTTAAACGGCCTGGACGAGAACACATTTCTGGAGAAGATCGCCGAACGGTTTACCCTTACCGAACGGGAAGAACCGACCGATCTGCATCCGGATGCGCCACAGCAGTTTGTCATGGTGCTGGACGACAAAGCGTATACGCTCACACCCAAAGCGGGCAGTTTCGACGCGGACGACCCCGTGTACAGCCTGGATGCATCCATCCTGCAGGAAAATCTGCTGCGGCCGGTACTGGGGATCGATGATCCGCGGACGAATGACCGCATCGACTTTGTGGGCGGGATCCGCGGACAGGAAGGGGTCACCCGGCGCCTCAAAGAGGATATGCGCGTCGGCTTCCTCCTGTACCCGACCTCCATTGCGCAGTTGATGCGCATTGCCGATGCAGGCGAGGTTATGCCGCCCAAATCCACCTGGTTTGAACCCAAGCTGCGCTCGGGCCTGTTCATCCACAAATTCTAAACAAAAACCCCACAGGCGCCCGAACGGGCGCCTGTGGTGCAATGAAATACGCCTTCGGCGTGTGAAATACTCGCTACGCTCATGCGAAATACCTCGCACGCGCGGCGCTTTACGCGCCCGGCTTGTGCTCGGTGCGATATACGCGGTGTGCCCCGCGTGTGAAGCGGAAGATTATTGCTATTGTAGCGGCGATTTTACGATCGCCGAACGAACCGGAACCAACCCCGTGTTCGCTTACCCCTTCTTCGGGGGGCTTTTACGGACCATTGGGTATGTATAGGGAAGGAAAGAGAAAGGAGCCGTTTTATGAAAAAAATACTGTTTTATGTGATGGGTGGAGAAAATATGTGCTTTACGCATGTTCTTCTGAATGCGCTGGATCTGCATGCCGCCGGCTATGAAGTGAAGATTGTGTTTGAAGGGCAGTCGGTTAAACTGCCGGGCCAGCTGGAGGAGAAACAGGACGCCATGTACATAGAGGCCAAGGAAAAAGGGCTGATTGCCGGCGTTTGCCAGGCTTGTGCCACCATGCTGGGCGTGCTGGATGCGGTGAAAGAAACGGGACTCCCCCTGCTGAACGATATGCGCGGCCATGCGGGGATCAAACCCTTTGCGGACCAGGGATACGAAACCGTCGAATTCTAATCGGCAAGACGCCGTTTGATAGAACGTAACGCATGCGGGTGCCGCTGCCGGGAATCGGCAGCGGCGCTTTTTATTATTGCTCTTCTTTCTTTAGCATGCTATACTAAGTCTGATAGGAAAATGCGATGAACGGAGAGAAAGTTGCAGTATGCGCCTCACAGAGAGCCGGGAAGGGTGGAAACCGGCAGGTGGCGGCAGCCGTCCGGCCGGGAGCAATTACGAATGTTGGAGTGGATCGTATACCGATTAAGCAAGGTGGCACCGCGGAAAATTTCCGTCCTTGCAGAGGTATGCGGTTTTTTGATTGCAAGGAGGAAACCATGCTGGATATCAGAAAAGTCCGGGCCAATCCGGAGGCGGTAAAAGAAGCACTGAAAAAACGAAACGCGAGCTTTCCCATCGACGAGGTACTGGCGGTGGATACGGAGCGCCGTACGCTTTTAACCGAAGTAGAGCAGAAAAAAGCGGAGCAGAACAAAGTCTCAAAAGACATCCCCCGTCTGAAAAAAGAGGGGCAGGATGTGCAGCCGGTGTTTGAGCAGATGAAGCTTTTGTCCGATGCGATCAAAGCATCGGATGAGAAGATCCGCGAGCTGGACGGGAAACTGAAAGGGCTTTTGCTGGAGATCCCCAATACGCCGCATGCGAGCGTCCCCGAAGGCGACGACGACAGCTGTAATGTGGAAGTGATGCAATGGGGCGAACCCACGCAGTTTTCGTTTGCGCCCAAAGCGCACTGGGATATCGGAACGAATTTAGGCGTTTTGGATTTTGAAAAGGCCTCCAAGATCACCGGACCGCGCTTTACGCTCTTTCAGGGAGACGGTTCGCGTCTGGAGCGTGCGCTGTACAGCTTTATGCTGGATCTGCACACATCCGAACATGGCTATACCGAAATGTCGACGCCCTTTATGGTTAACCGCGATTCCATGATCGGAACGGGGCAGCTGCCAAAGTTTGAGTTCGATATGTTCCATTTGCCGTCAAAGGATTATTTCCTCGTACCCACAGCGGAAGTACCGCTGACGAATCTGCTGCGCGATGAGATCGTATCGGCCGACGAACTGCCGATTTATTATACCGCCTATACGCCTTGCTTCCGGCAGGAAGCGGGATCGGCCGGGCGCGATACCCGCGGCTTGATCCGGAACCACCAGTTTGACAAGGTGGAGCTGGTGAAGTTCACCGATCGCGAAAGCAGCTACGAGGAATTGGAAAAGCTGACAGAGAACGCCCGCCGCGTGCTGGAACTTTTGGGCTTGCCGTATCGCGTGGTGACCCTGTGCGGAGGAGACCTCGGCTTTTCGTCGGCAAAAACGTACGATATCGAAGTCTGGATGCCGAGCTATGACCGCTATGTGGAGATCTCTTCGTGTTCCAATTTTGAGGATTTCCAGGCGAGACGAGCCAATCTGCGCTATCGGGACGCGGACGGAAAGGTACAGAATCTGCACACGCTGAACGGTTCGGGCGTGGCGGTCGGCCGCTGTTTTGCCGCTGTGCTGGAGAACTATCAGGAAGAAGACGGCAGCGTGCGCATACCCGAGGTCTTGCAGCCGTATATGAACGGCCGTACAAAACTGGAAGTCTAAGAGAGCCAAATGAGCCGGACAGGTCATTCTTCGCCGGCTCTTTGCCGTTTGACATTTTTGGAGGCGGTGCGGTAATATAATCGCATACGCCTCCATAGTTAAATGGATATAACCGTCCCCTCCTAAGGGACAATTACAGGTTCGATTCCTGTTGGGGGTACCAAGGGGGCGCCCATTGTGGTGCAATGAAATACTTCGCACGCGCGGGCGCTTTGCGCGCCCGGCTTGTGCTCGGTGCGATATATACGGCTTGCGCCAAACGTTCGCTAAACTACGAGGTGCAGCGATATACGCCCGGAGGGCGTGCGAATTAGCGACGCACACTTTTCTTGTGCGTGTGAAATATTCGGCCGGGGGCCGAATGTGGGGGCCGGCCGGAAGGTCGGCTTTTTTATATAGTGAAAAAGGAGGGGTGTGCGGATGCTTTGGGATAGCGACCGGTTTTTTATGGGACTGGCCATCGGGATCGCGCGTTCTGAGCCTACGGGACAGGAAGTGCCTGTAGGTGCGGTTTTGGTGCAAAACGGAGTGATTCTGTCGATGGCGACCAATGCGATTGTCACAGACACGCATCCGCTGCGTCATGCGGAAACGCTGGCGCTGGAGCGGGCGTTTCGCCGCACGGGCACGCTGCGCATCCCGCATACGACGCTCTATACCACGCTGGAACCGTGTGCCATGTGCGCCGGGGCCATTGTGCTGGCCCGGGTGGAACGTGTGGTGATCGGGGCGATGGACGAAAAACGCGGCTGCGGGGGCTCGGTGTACAATTTGCTGGATGCACCGGCCCTGAATCACCGGGCCAGGGTGACGACGGGGGTACGGGAAGCGGAGTGCGCCGCGTTATTGACACAGTTTTTTCAAGCAGTCCGTGCGAATAAAAAGAAGAAAAATGCGCAAACTACATCTCTAATGGGTAATAAAGAAAGGTAAAGGAGGGGTGACTTTGATTTCCGAACGCAGAGAGTTTCTGGATACCATCCGAAAAGAAGAGGAACAGCTCGTCTTTTTGCAGATGCGCAAGGAACTCTTAAGCAAACTATTAAAGAATAAATATGCACAGAGAGACGGAACAGAGACCGACCTCCGCATTGCGCGGGAAAATGCGTTGCCTTCCAAAACCCGGACGGTGAAACATTTTGTGCTTCGCGTGGCGGGCAAAGAGGATGAACATACCGCCAAGTCGGGGATCCGGCACAATTATGCCGCGGATCTGCAAGAGAAGATCCGTGCGGACATCCCCCTGATTGAGCGGGAAGTCCGGGAGCTGATCGGCCTGCGTGCAGCTTCTGCCAAGGCGCTGGATGACCGGCGTGCGGAAGAAGAAACCGTGCGGCAGGAACTGCTCCGGTATATCGGTACGATGCGAAAGGACGCAAAAGAAGCGCTGCACGCCTATGAACAGGCGGACAGAGAGCTTCGGCTGCTGCGCGATACGGCTTCGTCGGGTCATGCGTTTTACACCTATTTGCGGGCGCTGGAAAAGCAGCTGGAAGGGGCCGCATATACTGCAAACCGTCCGATCGGCGACAAGCCGTATTTTGACATTCTTCTCCAAAGGGCGTATACCGGCCAGGGCGAAAAATGGGCGGAGTCGGCCGAGAGCCTGCAGATTGCCTTTTTAGCCGATCTGCGCACGCTGGATGCCATGACCCCGTACAAATACCGCACCGCCGGACAGTTGGCGTTTTCACCACTGTTTTTTGATACGACGCTGACCAAACTTCTCACCCTGCGAAAAGGCGATACCCTGCTTGCCGGGCTCGCGCAGGCAACCGATGAGCTGGCTACGGTTTTGTTGTCGGTGGAGGAAGCCAAAAAAGAGGCAGAAATCGTGCGGAGCCAATGCGCGGAAGGGGCCGGTCTGGTCCTGTAACCATTTTACAACCGGAAAGGGGAATACCATGAACAACCATAAGCAGATCCATCCGGAAGACCCACACGAAAAAGACAGAAACAAAGCCCATCCCGATGTACCGTTGGATGAAAACGCAGCGCTGCATCCGGAAAGTCCGCCGCACGATACGCGGGCAAAACGGGATTATGTAGCGGAAAGCACCGTAGAGGGCGACGGCATTTACGATGAATCGCTCTTTGAAGAGGACAAAGATCCGGTACCGCCTTCAGGCGAACGCGATACGGCCATCACCCCGGCCGATACGCAGGTACCCGCAACCGAAAGTCCGCAGCCGCCCCGCGCAGACGTACAGGAGGAAAGCACGGCACACAATCGGCTGGAACGGGCAATTGAAGAGAAAACCGCAGAACCCGAACCCGTGCATCCGCATATGCATGATTCGCAGGATCATCTGGAAGAGCGCGAGCGGCAAAAAGACAAAGACATGCAGGACGCGGACGTGTATAATGTATTCAGACGATCCAAGTACAGAGGCGACACGTAAAAACCAAGAGGCCGTCCTCGCGTAGGAGGCCTCTTTTTACATGGGAAGAATGGAGAAAAATGTGAAGAATGGAATAATGTTTCAAGGATTTGAATGGTATCTGCCGTCGGGCGGCTATTTTGCCGACATGGAAAATAAGATCCCCGATCTGGTAGCCGCCGGGATCAACTCCGTCTGGCTGCCTCCGCAGTGCAAAGCTACCGGCGTGTTTGATGTCGGCTACGGCATCTATGATCTGTATGATCTGGGAGAATTTGACCAAAAAGGCGAGCAGCGGACAAAATACGGTACGAAAGAGGAATATCTGCAGCTGATCCGGGCTTTGCATGAGGCGGGCATTCGGGTCTATGCCGATGTGGTGCTCAATCATAAAGCCGGGGCCGACGAGTCGGAACATTTTGATGCAGTGCAGGTGAATCCGGCCAATCGCACAGAAGAGATCGGCGATGTGCACGAGATTGAAGCGTGGACGCATTTTCATTTTCCGGGGCGCCGGGGCAAATATTCGGACTTCCAGTGGCACTGGTATCATTTCACCGGTGTGGACTTTGATCAGAAGTCCGGCGAATCCGGCGTGTACCGCGTCGTGGGCGACGGCAAGGGCTGGGCGTATGGCGTATCCGGCGAGAAGGGCAATTTCGACTATCTCATGTTTGCCGATATCGACCATCACCATCCGGAGGTGCGGGAAGAACTCTTCCGCTGGGCAGACTGGATGATTGAAGAAACCGGGGTGGACGGTTTCCGTGTGGATGCAGCCAAGCATATAGACCGCACCTTTATGCGCGACTTTATTAATTATGTTGACGAGAAACACGAAGATTTCTACTGGTTCGGTGAATACTGGCAGGCCTACAGCGACAAAACCGGCAAGTATATGGAAATAACCGAATACGATATGGACCTGTTTGATGTCACGCTGCACTACAATCTGGTGGCGGCCGCCCGGGGCGGAAAATCCTACGACATCCGTAAAATCTTCGACGGGACGCTGGTAAAGGAACACCCGGCCATGGCGGTCACCTTTGTGAACAATCACGATTCACAACCGGGACAGTCGTTGGAAAACTTTGTAGATCGCTGGTTTATCCCCCATGCGTATGCGCTGATCCTCCTGCGAAAGGACGGCTACCCCTGTGTATTCTACGGCGACTACTACGGGATCTCCGGGGAAAACCCGATTGAAGGCAATAAGGAACTTTTGGACAAGCTGATGAAACTCAGAAATTCCTTCGCCTACGGCGATCAGGAAGACCATATGATTTCAGAGAATATCCTCGGCTGGACGCGCCACGGCACAAAAGAGCATCCCGGCAAAATGGTTACGCTGTTAAACACGGGAGACGCCGCCACGATGGAACTGTTTATCGGAAAAGAACAAGCCGGCAAAACCTATGCCGACTATTTGGGTATACAGGAAGAGTCGGTACAGATCAACGAAGAAGGCAAAGGGAGTTTTACCGTGGGGCCGGGCAGCATTGCCTGCTGGGCGGAAACGGGCAACCCGATTGATTAGGAGGCCATATGGGACAACCGTCAACGTATAAGTACGATATGAAAGAACTGCATCAAATGACGATCGACGCACTCGAGGACCGGGGCGTCTGTCTGGAAGACATCGCCGAGATCGTGTTTGGCCTGCAGGAGAAGTATTTTCCCGATCTGACGATGGAACTGTGCGTGGAGAATGTACGCGCGGTTTTGCGCAAGAGGGAGTCGATCCATGCGGTATTAACCGGCATTGCGATCGACCAGATTGCCGATCAGAAACTGTTTCCGGAACCTTTGCAGTCCATTATCGCAGCTGATGAATCCCTTTACGGGGTGGATGAAATCCTCGCATTGGGGATTACGAATCTGTACGGTTCCATCGGTCTGACAAACTTCGGCTATCTGGATAAGCACAAGCTCGGGATTATCAAAGCGATTGACGAGAGCAAGGACGAGCGGGTGAATACCTTTCTGGACGACCTGATTGCAGCGATAGCCGCAGCGGCAGCCAGCCGGATCGCGCACAGCGTCAATTACGAACCGCAGGACAAGCCCGTCGTATAAGAGCCAAACAAATCGCTTATATCTATGCAGAAAAAGGGGGATAACCCTCTTTTTTTATGCTTGTTATACGATTATCAATGGTGGCCCGGGTGCCATCTTCTGGATGTGGCTGGCAGCGATCCTCGGTATGACGACCAAGTTTGCCGAAGTTACGCTGGCGGTAGCGTATCGCGAAAGAAACGAGCTCGGCGAATATTCCGGCGGCCCGATGTATTACATTAAAAACGGACTGGGCCAAGCCTGGCTGGCAAAAGTTTTCGCGTTGTTTGTCGCATTGGCTGCATTCGGTATCGGCTGCATGGTGCAGGCCAATTCGATTGCTACTTCGCTTTTAGGCCAATTTAACATACCGACCTGGGTAACCGGTGCGCTTGTTGTCGTTTCGGCCGGTGCCATTCTGATCGGCGGAATCAAGCGGATCGGGCAGGTGGCGGAAAAACTGGTTCCCTTCATGGCCGCTTTCTACATTCTCGGCGGGCTCATCATTCTGATTATGAATGCTGCGCAGCTGCCGGGTGTTTTCTCCTCCATATTCAGCAATGCGTTCACCGGTCGCGCGGCATTCGGCGGATTCGCCGGCGCTACGGTTGGCGAGGCCATCCGTTACGGGGTTGCCCGCGGCGTATTCACCAACGAAGCCGGCCTGGGTTCTGCGCCAATTGCGCACGCCGCCGCTTCTACCGACCATCCGGCGCGTCAGGGTATCTGGGGTGCGTTTGAAGTGTTTGTCGACACGATTCTCGTCTGCTCGATCACCGCTTTGGTTGTTATTTCATCGAATCTGTGGAACACGTCCGAACTGGAAGGGGCAAATCTCACTACGGCTGCCTTTAACAACGGACTGGCAGGTATCGGCGGTATTATCGTTACGGTCGGACTTGTGCTCTTTGCCTTTACAACCATTCTCGGCTGGTGCTACTATGGGGAAAAGAGTGCAGAGTATCTTCTGAACACGTCCAAAGTCATTATGCCGTATCGCGCGATCTTTGTGGCGCTTGCCTTTGTCGGCGCACTGCAGGAGATCGATCTCGTCTGGAATATGGCCGATGCATTGAATGCGCTGATGGCTTTGCCGAACCTGATTGCGGTACTCATCTTGTCACCGGTCGTTGTCAAACTGGCAAAACAGTTCTTTACAGACCCCGAACGGGTCTATATACCCGCAGACTATGTGGATATTGTAAAAAGAAAATAAGGCTTCTAATTTCCTTTCTTAAAAGAAGAGACGGGACGCACTCACCCGTCTCTTCTTTTTTTGTACAACACCGCCTGGCGCTCCCCGCCATGCGGTGTTTTTTGGTTTGTATCCGCAAATAGCAAACCGATCGGGCGCAAATCGACAAAATGGAGTAGCAAAGTAGCGGTGTAAGCGAAATAATGAGAATGATTATCAATTGGCACGATAGGAGGAAAAATGGGCGTTTATAAAGAGTTATTTCACTATATCCCGGACAAAAAACCCCAGGCGGTTTTGTCGGTGGTGCTGTCTGTTCTTGCGTCGGTGCTGCAGATTCTGCCCTTTTATTTTTTATGGAAGATCTTTCAGGATATCGTCGTATATCAGAATGATACGCAGGCAGGGATGTGGTCGATCCGGATCGTCGGGTGCATGATCGCCTATACGATCGTGTATTTTGCAGCGCTTTGGGTGTCGCATCTGATTGCGTTTCGGCTGGAGACTAATCTCAGAAAGGCAGGGATTCATCATCTGATGCAGGCGTCTTTTTCTTTTTTTGACAAGAATCCGTCCGGAAAGATCCGCAAGATCATTGACGACAATGCGGCGGAAACCCATATGACCGTCGCGCATCTGATCCCGGATAATGCCTCGGCGATTGCGACACCGATCCTCATGTTTATCGTGATGGCGATGGTGGATTGGCCGATGGCGGGGCTTTTGCTGCTGGTAACAGGCATTTCTGCATGGCAGATGAAAGGGATGATGGGCGAACAGGATTTCATGCGCAAATACCAGGCCGCACTGGAGCGGATGAACGCAGAAACCGTGGAGTATGTGCGCGGGATGCCGGTTCTGAAAGTGTTTCGGACGACGGTGCAGTCGTTTCGCGCCTTGTATGCATCGATCACTTCGTATGCCAAATTGGCGTATGAATACTCGTTAAGCTG
>JAAYQA010000033.1 GCA_012519495.1 Tissierellia bacterium
ATTATCGAGTAGATGCAATAAACCCATAAATAAAATTGCCCGCTAATTGCAAAACCACAATCCCAAAACACATTACATGCCCCGCATTCGAAAAACCCACCGCGCATTCGCCCGTAGTGGCCGATTCGATTGTCAAATGAAACATAGGTAACACCAGTGAAGGGACATAGGTTACACATTTGCTTGTGCCATTTCCTATCGAATGCTATCTTCGGCAAATGCCACGGAGCTGCCGTTGTCCTGTGATTCGGTTGTATCTGCCGAGCTCAAATCCGCGGTAAAACACATGAATGAGATCGGTCACCGGATTGTGGAAATAACTGAGGACCGTTTTGGCAAACACCTCGCTGAAATAATACGAGGTGCCTCCGATTCGTATTTGCCCGGTGCTGTTTACCCGAAAGGTCGGCAGATCTTCCGGGACCCAGGGCGCCACCTCGTCGGCATACGGCTGTGCACTGGGGCGGTAGAGGTCTGCCGGACGTTTCAGTCCAATCGCTTCGTGTGGTCGTACTTCATTGTATTCCTGACGCCAGGCTTCCATGGCTTCTCGGGCGTGCGTCAGATCTTTGATGCGTGTATAGGCCAGCAGCTCCCGCTTCAAAGTGCCATGAAACCGTTCTATTTTTCCTTGGGTCTGTGGATGATAGGCGCGGCCGTGAATCGGCAGAACATTCTGATCCATGAGTGTGCGCTCAAAGTGAGAGTATCCGCCTTGCGTACTACGAAAGGGCATTCCGTTGTCACTGAGAATTGCATCCGGAACCCCATAGCGCTGAAAGAAGGTTTGCATATGCCCCAGGACCCCTTGCAAATCTCCCTGGGGGACAATGCCAAGGCAATACCGCGAGTGGTCATCTACGAGCGTAAAGGGGTAACAGCGCCGTCCATTTTCCATAAGAAACCAGCCTTTGAAGTCGACTTGCCACAGCTCATTACAATGTGCACGTTCAAAGCGTTGAAATGCTTTGGCACGCTGGGACTGCTCTTTGGACACCAGCCCATTGCGCTGTAAGATTGCCGCACAAGTTCTTGCGCTGGGGAGCCCCTGGACCCCTTCGTCCAGTAACACCTGGCGAATCTTAGCACTGCCCCAGGCAGGGTGGGCCACACGTTTCGCCAGAATGAGCAGTTCCATCTCGATGGGAGTTGCGTTGGGACTGTGATGTGGGCGTTTGGACTGATTGTGGTAGCCGGCGTCTTCTTGTGAACGCTGCAGCCATTTATAACCGGTCTTGCGACTAATTCCGTAGATCCTGCACAGGGCGCTGAAGTTGTCGGTATGCTGGGCTTCCAAAACAAAATAGTAGCGTTGGTCTTGCACGGTTCGTTCCTCCCAGGGCATGTCAATTCCTCTTTTCTCAAAGATTTTCTTGCCCTTACTGTATCGTAGGAGTGTTACCCATGTCTCTTCACACCTGTTACCTATGTTACTTCATTGCACATCCATATCGGCCCCGCGCCAAACGTCCGCCAAACGAAGCGGAGGAGTTCAAAAAACCATCCAATCCGGAGCGTGCCGCCCCGAGTCAAACATCCCCCGAGTTGGGTTCCGGATCATTCGGCGATCTACAAATCGCCGCTACGTATCAATAGACACTATCTGCATGAATACGTACATTATCTGTACGATAGATTCATTATATGAGCATTATATAAAGCTATTATGTTGTTATTAATCAAATATATTTGTATACTATAGACAAAGAGAGGTGGGTTGGCAGATGGAAAAAACGAATTTAAATATCCGGACAGATAAAGAGATCAAAGAGCAAGCAGAAGAGATTTTTTCCGCATTGGGACTAAACATGACAACAGCCGTTAATATATTTTTGCGCACAACCGTTCGAGAAAACGGCATTCCCTTTTCTTTGAAACTGGATACCCCGAACGATGTAACCGCACAAGCAATAGAAGAAGGTAGAAGAATCGCTTATGACGAAAGGGTAAGGGGTTATGTATCCATTGATGAGTTGAAGAAAGCTTTAGGCTTATGAAATACCGAATCAAACTCACGAAACAGTTTAAGAAAGATCTAAAACTCGCTAAAAATCAACGCAAAGAATTAGGTAAAATATTTGAAGTCGTCGAAATACTCGCACAAGGAGAAAAACTGGAACCCAAATATAGAGATCATGATTTATCAGGCAAATACAAAGGTACCAGAGAGTGTCATATTGAACCGGATTGGTTATTGATTTATGAGATAAGAAAAGAGATTCTTGTTCTTATGCTAATGCGTACAGGATCACATGCAGATTTGTTCAAATGAGTCTCATATGCCCCGCATTCGGAAAACCCACCGAATGCGGGGCGTAGCGGTTCGGGCCGATATGGAAATGCGGCCCCTACGACACATGCGGCCCTAGCCGCATATATCGCACCGAGCGCAAGCGGAGCGACGCGCAAGGTATTTCGTCCAGCACTCAAACGACGCTAAAGTGTTTTCCGCGCTTAACAGTTACAAGGTCGTTTGAGTGCTGGATATCGCTGTCCTTAATACGTCCCGGCCCCCACGGCGATCTACAAATCGCCGCTACGTATCCATGCTTTTCCATCCCCAAACCAACTCCCAATCCCAAAACACATTATTTGCCCCACATTCGAAAAACCCACCGAACGCGTGGCATACCCTTTTGTATGCCGTGCCCGGTGTGGCCGTCAGCTTGATTGTGGTGCGCATGGTGGAAGGCGTATGGGTACTTCCCGTGGCTGTGCGCGTCTTTTTTCTGTGCATCTACTTCGATTTTTTGGGCTTTAC
>JAAYQA010000002.1 GCA_012519495.1 Tissierellia bacterium
AAGAATCGGTCATGCTGAATCTGACCACCCTGTCCGCGGAAACGGTAACAGCTTCCCAGGTGATGGAAGCCTGCGAAACCCTTCCTGTGTTTTCCGATAAACGCGTCGTCATCGTAGACGACTGCGACTTTACCAAAGAGGGGATCAGTGCATACAAGAACTTATACGAAGGATTACACGAGTATATACAAACCCTGCCTCGGGGGCTGGTACTCGTTATGATTTCGCCGAAAGAAGGCCTGTTTAAAGGACGCTTTGTCAAGCAGGCGGAAAAAAACGGAGAGCTCGTGAGCTATCAGAAACTGCAGGAAGGGGAACTGCAGCAGTTTATCCGCAGCCGGGCAAAAAAAGAAGGGCGTACACTGACGCCCGGGGCACAAAGGCTCTTTATTCAGCGATCCGAGTATTTAAATAAGGAAGAAAACAAGAATCTCTACGATATCGACCATCATCTGGGGAGTCTCTTTGACGCCAAAGACGGTCCGATTGAAGAAGCCGATGTGGAAGCCCTCCTGCCGGCTCCCTTTACCGAGACGATCTTTCAGCTGGTGGACAGCGTGTCGCGCGCCGATGCATCGGAAGCCCTGCGCATTTATCACGCCCTGCGCGGAGACGGCCAGGATGTATACGGGATTTTTTACATGCTCGTCAGGCAAATCAGAAATCTGATCCGGGTTAAAGCCTACGAGCAGCGGCCGTATGCGGCAAACGGACCGCAGGATCTGGGGATACGACCGTTTGAATACAATAAACTGAAAGGAGCGGTCGGGCGTTTTTCATTTTCTGCCCTGTTTGCCATGCTGCGCGCGCTGTATGAAACGGAGTCGGAAATGAAAGAATCCCCTGCCGACGATGACATACTCGTCACCGTTTTATTGCATCGCTTGTGTGCGCAATAAAAAAGCGGCTTCACACGGGAGTAAAGCCGCATTCCCTTTAGGATTGCGCCAGTTGATTCATTCTGCGTTGCATGCTCGATACGCGTCGGGCAGCCGCATTTTTATGAAGGAGATTGTGGCCGGATGCCTGTGCCAGTTTCTTTTCCAGCACTTTGAAGGTTTCCTGCGCCAGCTCCATATTCTCTGCCTCAATCGCCTGTTCAAATTTCTTAATGAAAGTTTTAATTTCCGATTTCTTGGCTTTATTGATGGCGGTTTTTTTCTCGATTACTTTGATGCGTTTTTTTGCGGATTTAATATTTGCCATTCCGTTCACCTCCTATCCTGCCCTTCCAACAAGGCGGAGGGCTGTAACATAGGTATTTTATCACGCGAACCGCAATCTTGCAACCAACGGTAAAATTTAGCGAAGATTGTGGTATACTGGATTGCGTACTACGGGAAAGGAAACAGCATGAAAGCGCATATAAAGGAAATCACACAAGAAGGAAAACTGCCGTCGCCGCATAGCAAAAGACTGAGTGCGAGGCGTTCAAATATGGAATTGGTACTTGTTATTGTGATGGCGTTGATCATTCGGCAGTTCTTTTTTTCGCCGACGGTTGTGCAGGGCACATCCATGCATCCCACATTGGAACCCTGGGATTTTTTGGTGGAAAACAAATGGAATCTCAGAAACGGCGAAGTGGAACGGGGCATGATCGTGATCCTGGATCCGCCGCACGACGACGGGCGTGAATTTATCAAGCGTGTCATCGGCCTGCCGGGAGACACCATACACATTGTAGACGGCGTGGTATCGGTAAACGGAAAAAGACTGGATGAACCCTATGTCGGCGGGGTTGCCACCTGGACCGACACCAATCCGCTCACCGTCGTGGTACCCGAAGGCGAGTACTTTGTCATGGGTGACAATCGCGCGTATATGCAGTCAAACGACAGCCGCAGCTTCGGCACCATTCCCCTGAAAGCGATCAAGGGACAGGCCACGTACCGGTATTTTCCTTTCGGCGAATCTTTTGGACCCATTAAGTAGGAAGTGTTTATGAAAAATATTCGAAATTTCAGCATTATTGCACATATTGATCACGGGAAATCCACCCTGGCCGACCGCTTGATCGAAGAAACCGGTATGCTCACCAATCGCGAGATGCAGTCGCAGGTGTTGGACAGCATGGAACTGGAAAGAGAGCGCGGCATCACCATCAAACTGAAAGCCATTAAACTGCGCTATCAGGCCGACGACGGAGAAACCTACGATCTGAATCTGATCGATACACCCGGTCATGTGGACTTCACCTATGAGGTTTCCCGCAGCCTCGCTGCCTGTGAGGGGGCGATTCTTGTCGTGGATGCCACGCAGGGCGTGGAAGCGCAGACACTCGCCAATGTGTATCTTGCGATCGAACAGAATCTGGAAGTGCTTACGGTGATCAACAAGATCGATCTGCCTTCCGCTGATCCGGATACGGTAAAAACGGAGATTGAAGACATTATCGGCCTGGATACTACCGACGCGCCGCTGATCTCCGCCAAAGAAGGCATCGGGATTCACGATGTACTCGAACATATTGTAAAACATGTGCCGCAACCGGCGCAGGAAAAGGACAAGCCGCTCAAGGCGCTGATCTTTGACTCCTACTACGACAGCTACAAAGGAGTCGTGTCGTATATCCGCGTCTTTGAAGGCAGTATCAAAAAAGGCATGGACATCCGCATGATGTCGTCCGGAAAAGCCTTTGAAGTCACCGAAGTCGGCTATACGGCAGGCGGACAGCGCGAGTCGGAATCCATCGATGCAGGCGATGTCGGCTATGTGGTGGCGTCCATTAAAAACGTCGGCGATGCCCGCGTGGGGGACACCATCACCGACAACGACCACCCGACCGACAAAGCTCTGCCCGGCTATAAAAAGGTCGTGCCCATGGTCTACTGCGGGATATATCCGGCGGAAGGCGAAGAGTTCTCCGCTGTACGCGAAGCGCTGGAAAAGCTGCAGGTCAATGACGCTTCCATCGTATTCGAACCGGAAAGCTCCCAGGCTTTGGGCACCGGTTTCCGCTGCGGTTTTCTTGGTCTTTTGCATATGGAGATCATACAGGAGCGGCTGGACCGAGAATTCGACCTCGATATTATTACGACGGCACCCTCGGTTATTTACCATGTGACAAAAGAAGACGGCACGATGTTGGAAATCCAAAACCCCAGCAATTTGCCCGACCCGTCAGAAATTGCCTATATGGAAGAACCCATGGTACGCGCGTCGGTGATGACCCCGCAGGACTATGTCGGCGCGGTCATGGAGATTGCCCAGGGAAAACGCGGCGAGTTCATCAATATGGACTATCTGGATGCGCACCGGGTGAATCTGCATTACACGCTCCCGTTAAACGAAGTCATCTACGACTTTTTCGACGCACTTAAATCGCGCACGCGCGGTTATGCTTCGCTCGATTACGAACTGTCGGGGTATCAGGAGTCGGAACTCATCAAGCTGGATATACTCATAAACGGAGAAGTGGTAGACGCTTTTTCCATGATCGTACACAAGGACAAAGCCTATGAAAGAGGGCGTCAGATTGTGGAACGCCTGAAAGACGAAATACCCCGCCATCAGTTTGCCGTGCCGATTCAGGCTGCGATCGGGTCCAAGATCATTGCCCGGGAAACGGTGAAGGCCCTGCGCAAAGACGTATTGTCCAAATGCTACGGCGGCGACATTTCCCGGAAACGCAAACTGCTCGAAAAGCAGAAAGAAGGGAAAAAGCGCATGCGTCAGGTGGGTGCGGTGGATGTACCGCAGCAGGCGTTTCTGGCCGTGCTCAAATACGATGAAAAATAAATTTGCTTTGTATGTGCACTGGCCGTTTTGTCATGCGCGCTGTGCCTACTGCGACTTTCGCGCCTTTCCGTATCAGGAAAAGCGCATCCCCGCGTATGCAGACGCCCTGCAAAAAGAAATCCGCCTGCGAAGAAACGAAACCGGCGAAGCGGTACTTAGCAGTTTGTACTTTGGCGGCGGGACGCCGTCTTATATCCCCTTGGAATATCTGTCTGCCGCGATGCAAACCATCGCGGCGCATTTTGTTCTGCCAAAAGACAGGGAAAAAACAATCGAGCTGAATCCGGAAGATGTTACCGGCCCTTTTGCCCGGGCTATTTATCGCATGGGATTCAATCGCGTATCCTTGGGCGTGCAGACCTTTCATACGGGCTTGGCAGAATATATCGGCCGTCGGCACACAAAAGAACAGGCGATACAAGCCGTACAGACTCTGCAGGAAGAAGGATTTACCAATGTATCCGTCGATCTGATGACGGGACTGCCCGGCCAGACAAAAAGGACCATTGCAGAAGACTTTGCCCTGCTGCGTGAACTGAACATACCGCATCTGTCTGTCTATGCGCTGACATTGGCTGAACATACGCGCATGCACCGGCAGTTTATGGAAAAACCGGCCGATTTCCCGGACGAAGACGAAGAAAGAGCGCTGGCGCATTTTGCCGCGCAGGAAGCAGAAAAGATCGGCTTGCAGCGCTATGAAATATCCAACTATGCAAAAGAGGGCTATGCTTCGCAGCACAATACAAGCTATTGGAAACTGAAAGACTATATCGGCATCGGCTTGTCGGCCGCTTCTTATTACCGGGGAAGCCATGAAAAGAATACCGACTCCCTGCGCGAATATCTGCAGTGGATAGACAGGCATCGGATCCCTGTTATAGAACGCGAAAAACTGTCAAACGAACAATTATATACAGAGCTTCTCCTGACCGGGCTTCGCCTGAAAGAAGGGATCCGGTTTTCCGAATTGCGCAGGCGGACAGGATTTTCTCCCGAAACAGAAAAAAAAGAGGCCTTCGTGCGGCTCCGGGAGGGGGGACTGATCACTTTCGACGACAGGCGCATGGGCCTGACGGCCCGGGGTACCGACTTACTGGACACCGTCCTTTTGGAATTGCTCGATTAAGAACCGCAGTGCTTGACAGAGCTGCGGTTTCTTCGTATAATTATATTAGCACTCAAGACGTGCGAGTGCTAATAAATAAGAAATGAGGTGAATTCATGCTGGATGATCGAAAATTACAAGTTTTATATGCAGTGATCGACCATTATATTCTAACGGGTGATCCGATCGGCTCCAGAACCATTACAAAGAAATATGATTTTGGCGTCAGCGCGGCTACTATCCGCAATGAAATGAGCGATCTGGAAGACTTGGGTTTTTTAGGAAAGCCACATACTTCATCCGGCAGAATTCCTTCGGATAAGGCGTATCGACATTATGTCGATCATTTTTTGGCCGCAAACCTGCTGGACACCATGCAGTTTCATCATGTACTGATGAAAGAAGCGGAGGAGGCTTCCGCCGAAGAAGTAAAAGAACTGCTGGAATTAGCCACCAATCTGCTGGTGCAATGGACCCATTACACGGCCGTAGGAAAAGTGACGGATCAGGCCGACGACAAACTGCATCATATCCGTTTGTTGCCGGTGGATACCGGACTGATTATGGCCATGCTGGTTTATGCGCATCAAAGAACCCGCAATCATCTGCTTCCGGTACAGGAAGCCTTAAAAGAA
>JAAYQA010000006.1 GCA_012519495.1 Tissierellia bacterium
GGGATGGTGCATCAGGAGTTTATGCTGATTCCCGGATTTACCGTTGTGGAAAATGTCAAACTGAACCGCGAAAACACCAAACCCTCACCGGTCAGCAAAGTGTTCGGAAAAGGCATGGAAGTCCTGGACAAAAAGCAAATGGAACAGGACACGCAGGACGCACTGGACCGGCTGCAATTGGAACTGGACAAAAAGCAGACGATAAAAGGCATGCCGGTCGGCTATATGCAATTTGTGGAAATTGCCAGAGAGATCGACAAAACCAATCTGAAGCTTTTGATTCTGGATGAACCGACCGCCGTGCTGACGGAATCGGAAGCAAGCCAGTTTCTGGCCATCATTAGAAATCTGTCGGAAATGGGCATTGCAATCCTTTTTATCACCCACCGTCTGGACGAAATTATTCATATCACCGACCGGATTACCGTTTTGCGTGACGGCAAACAGATCGTTACGCTGGAAACCAAAAACACCAATACCGTCGAGATTGCCGAGACTATGGTCGGCCGCAATATTGAAGCGGGCATGGCAAAAGCGCGCACGCTCGACCCGGATGCGCCCGTTGCCCTGAAGATCGAAAACATGCGGGTACATATGCCCGGAGAAATGATCCGGGATCTGAGCCTGGAAGTCAAGAAAGGCGAAATCTTAGGGATCGGCGGCCTGGCCGGACAGGGGAAACTCGGCGTAGCCAACGGGATTATGGGCATGTACAAAACCGAAGGCAAGATCTACAAAGACGGCGAGGAAATGAAACTGAACAGCCCCCGCTGGATGCTCGACAACGGCGTGGCCTTTTTGTCGGAAGACCGAAAAGAAGTCGGGCTTTTGCTGGACGAACCGATCGACTTTAACATTGCCTACACGAGTCTGGAGATTAAAGACGCATTTTTGAAGAGCCTGGGCCCGGTCAAGCTTTTGGATAAGCAAACCGTGCGCAAAAACGGCGAAGAAATGATCGAAAAGCTGGATATCCGCTGCCGGGGACCCAAGCAGCATACGCGCTCCTTAAGCGGCGGGAATCAGCAAAAAGTTTGCATCGCCCGCGCGCTGACCTTCCAGCCCGATATCCTTTTGATATCCGAACCCACACGGGGCATCGACATCGGCGCGAAAGAACTGGTGATCGATACGCTGCGTGAACTGAATGAAACCTACGGCATGACAATCATTATCACATCCAGTGAACTGGCCGAATTGAAACAGCTGGCCGATCGCATTGCGATCATTACCGAAGGCAGATTGCAGGAAGTCCTGCCGCCTACGGCGGAAGACAAGTACTTTGGTCTTGCCATGTCGGGTCAGCCCAGAGAAGAGGTGGCAATCCATGAATAGCATCAAAGAAGTCTATAAAAAGATCGGCTTTCCCAGACTGATTATCAGCCTGACGCTGATTCTCTTTATGGTGGGGGCGGCGGCACTGGATATCTCCATTGCAGCCCTCTTGTCCGATATGCTGATCCGCTTCGGGATGAATGCCATTATGGTACTCGCCATGGTTCCGACCATACAGTCGGGCACGGGTGTAAACCTGAATCTCGCTTTGGGCGTTATCTTCGGTTTATTGGGTGCACTGATCAGCATGGAATTCGGTTTCTCCGGCTGGGCCGGTCTGGGCGTGTCTTTGGGGATCGCCATTCCGCTGGCCATTATCGCCGGGTACCTGTACGGCCTCTTGGTAAACCGCATCAAGGGACAGGAAATGACCGTCGGCAACTATTTCGGTTTTTCCATCGTTTCTGTGATGTGTATCTTCTGGCTGCTGCTGCCGTTTAAAAATCCGGCCATGGTATGGGCGATGGGCGGCACGGGTCTGCGGGTTACCCTCACAATGGAAGAAACCTTCGGCGGGCTATTAAATAACTTCCTCGCGTTTGAAATCGGCGGGGTCAAGATTCCCACAGGACTGCTTTTGTTTTTTGCCCTGTGTGCGTTTTTGGTGTATCTGTTCGGCAATACAAAAACCGGAACCGCCATGCGCGTTACCGGCGGCGGCGAACGCTTTGCCTCCTCCAACGGGCTGCATGTGAACCGCTATCGCATTTTGGGCGTGGTGATCTCTACTGTGCTGGCTGCGGTGGGCATTATCATTTATTCACAGGCCTTCGGCTTTTTGCAGCTGTACACGGCTCCTTTGTACGTAGCTATGCCGGCAGCAGCGTCCATCCTGATCGGCGGCGCATCGCTGAAAAAAGCCACGATTTCCCATGTGATCATCGGGACCTTTTTGTTCCAGTCGCTACTGGTCGTCGCATTGCCGGTGATCAATGTCGTCAGTGACGGGTCCATGGCCGAGATCATTCGGATCACGGTGTCAAACGGCATCATCCTTTATGCACTAACGAGAAAGGAGGCGTCCGGCGCATGATTGTCCCTATTGTCTTTATGATCATCTGTGCAATCGGATTCTATTTCTCCGGATTAACCTTTGACTTTATCACCACAGAAATGATCTTCCGGCTTTCCAGAAACCTGCTTTTGGTGGCCAGTCTGATAATTCCCGTTATCTCCGGTATGGGGCTCAATTTCGGGATCGTAATCGGCGCAATGGCCGGCCAGATCGGGCTGATCTTTATTATGAACTTTGAAATCGGCGGCATGCTGGGGCTTTTTGTCGCGATGCTGATATCCATTCCGTTCTCCATCTTCTTCGGATACCTGGTCGGACTGGTTTTAAACCGCGCAAAAGGCAAAGAAATGATTACCTCCATGATCCTGGGCTTTTTTGCCAACGGGATTTATCAGCTGGTATTCATTATCCTCGTCGGCCGCGTAATCCCGATGAGCAATCCCAATATGCTGATGGAATCGGGCTTCGGCTTACGCAATACCGTAGACCTGTTTGAAGTCAGAAAAGCATTTGACAACTGGATCTTCGGCGGGCTCACCAATATTCCCGTGATGCCGCTGGTATTTTCTGCCCTGATCTTTGTGTTCATATACCTGTTCTTTAAGACCAAACTCGGACAGGATATGCGCGCCATCGGACAGGATATGCATGTGGCGGAAGTTGCCGGGATTCATGTCGATAAAACCAGACTGAAAGCCATCATTATCTCCACCGTGCTGGCCGGCTGGGGGCAGATTATGTATCTGCAAAATCTCGGTACACTGAACACCTACACCAATCACGAACAGGTCGGCCTGTTTGCGGTGGCAGCGCTTCTCATCGGCGGTGCCACGGTCGAAAAAGCCACCTGGAAAGAAGCCGTGCTGGGTACCTTCCTGTTCCATCTGCTCTTTGTGGTGTCGCCGCTGGCGGGACAGCAATTGATGGGCGATGCACAGATCGGCGAGTACTTCCGCGTCTTTGTGGCTTACGGCGTTATCGGCTTTGCACTGATTCTGCATGCAATGGAAAAACGAAAACGCATGGCACAGGATCTGCAGTACCGTTTGGAGCAACAACGAAGCTAAACGAGAATCAGCAAACGGAGCAAAAGCACAGGGCTTGTGCTCCGTTTTTTTTGTTGTCACTTTATCCTGAAACCGTGTTACAATAAGCGGAGTAGAAAAAACAGGAGGATAGCATGAACGAACTGACATTTCGCGATGCCGAACGAGCCGACGTGGGCCTGGTATTACATTTTATCAAGCAATTGGCTGCCTACGAAAAGATGCTCGATGAGGTGATCGCCACCGAAGAAGGACTGGAAGAATGGATTTTCGACAAAGGCGTAGCCCATGTATTTTTTCCGGTTGTCGACGGAAAAGAAGTGGGCTTTTGCCTGTACTTCTTTAATTTTTCCACCTTTCAGGGCCGCGCGGGCCTGTATCTGGAAGATGTGTATATCGACCCCGAATACCGGGGACGCGGCTACGGCAAAGCGATCTTCCGGGAACTGGCGCGCGTCGCACTGGAAAAAGGCTGCGGCCGCATGGAATGGGTCTGCCTGAACTGGAACAAACCCTCCATCGACTTTTATCTCTCCATGGGCGCACACGCCATGGACGAATGGGCCACCTACCGCATGGACCGCCCCGTCATAGAAAAGCTGGCCGCGGATACGAAAGACACAGGCGAACCCCAGGTAGACAGCGACCGCATCGTATAAAAAACCGACACGCCATGTGTCGGTTTTTAGTTCTGTTCGGCGGTTTGGACGCGGGCCGGGCGTTTGACCCGGAGCTCAAACTGGCCGATCAGAAAGGACGATACGACCGTCGTTAAGAACGAGAAAAACAGGCGCAGCACGGGGATGTACATCAGTGATAGCAAAAGGACGGTAATGTCGGTAAACAGATACGCGCGCGCAAGACTCAGTTTGGTTTTTTTGTTGATGATGAGCGCCAGTACATCGTCGCCGCCGGCGGCACCACCCTGGGTAACCACCATGCCGCAGCCGATACCGATGCCGATTCCGCCGAGAATGGCAGCCACAACGGGTAGGTTGTACAAAGACGGCAGCACCGGGCCGATGGCCTGTGCGATTTTGTAGAAAACGGCAAAGGAAACGGAAGCAAGGGCGGTTCTTCGGCGAAAGTTTTTGCCTAATAAAGAGACGCCGATCAGGATGCAGAGCATGTCAAGCACCGGGCTTACAATGGCCGGATTCAGCCCCAGCACCTGATGCGAAAAGAGCGAAAGCCCCAGGATCCCGCCCTCTGTGATCTTTGCGGGAATATGAATATTTACCAGGGTGAACGCCATGATGGCGCAACCCCCCAATACACGAAAAAATCCCTTTTTGGAAAGGGATACAGCAGACAGCAAACGAGTCAGCATACAACCACCTTTCTTTTCGTACACAAGCAACCCGCCGAAATCCGGCGGACTTTTTTGTGTTTATTTGCATAGTGGCGTCGATGCTTTTTGTTTGCTGATTTTTTCTTATAAAAACTCTGAGCTTCTCCCGTCTTTTTTGCCTCACAGATCCCACATCAGGCATCTGTTCCGGCCTTTTATCAACGAAATGGCATCAGATAAAAACTGCCGAATCCGGCAGCCACCGATCATACAAAAACAGTATACCATATTTTGCCGGCGTATGCCTGAAATTGGTTCTTGCCACAAGTTTCGCAATGCCCTATACTAAAAAGGTAGCGAGAAAATCTTCTCGGTGTAATCGAGAGTCAGGCAGGTGGAAGTGCATGCTGTATATAGAAAATCCGTCGACCGACCCCTACTACAATCAGGCATTGGAAGAATATCTGTTTACTGCGATACAAGACGAAGACCTGTTTTTTTTGTGGCGCAATACGCCGGTTGTCGTTTGCGGCAAGTATCAGAATCTCTTTGCCGAGGTGCATGTGCCGACGGCTTTGGAAGAAAAGGTGGCACTGCTACGCCGGATCAGCGGCGGGGGAACGGTGTATCACGATTTGGGCAATATCAACTATTCCCTGATTACATCGTGCGAACCGGCCACGGTCGACTACACGCAGTTTTTGAACCCGATGATTGCTGCGCTTAGCCGATTGGGTGCACCGGCGGAGATCGTCGCAGGAAACGGAATCGGCGTAGACGGAAAGAAGATATCGGGTTCGGCACAACGCATGGTCAAAAGACGGGTGCTGCATCACGGCACGCTGCTGTTTGACACCGATCTGTCCCGCCTGCGCACACTGGCGGACGGCGCAGCACACGGGGATGTCTCCAAGGCGACGGCGTCTAATCCGTGGCCGGTCACCAATCTGCGTACGGTTTTGCCGCAGTTTGATACGACCGAACAGTTCTTTGACGCATTGTATGCAGAGCTGGATAAAGCGTTTTCTTTCGAAAGAAGAACGCTCCGGAAGGAAGAAGAAGCAGCGGTCAGAAAAATCGCGGAAGAAAAGTACCACGACTGGGACTGGACTTTCGGCGGCGGGCCGGGCTTTGAACGAACCCGCACCATCCAAACGCCGGAAGACACCTTCCCTCTTTCTTTTACCGTGAAAAAAGGGATTATACAGGAAGTAAAAAGTGAACAACCCGCCTTTACCGCCCTCAACGGACACCGGTTCGAACCGGAAACGGTGCGCCGTATCATCGGGAGCCGATCGGTAGCGGAACAATTATTTTAACTATAGGAGGAAATACCATGAAATCAGAATTAACCATGCCGAAACTTAGACCGGATATGCAACAGGGCGTAGTGGTTGCCTGGCTGAAACAACCGGGCGAGCCTTTCCAAAAAGGCGACGCGATATATGAAGTGGAAAGCGACAAAGTGGTCAATCAGATTGAAGCCGAGCGTCAGGGAAAACTCTGCCGGCAATTGGTGGAAGAAGGCGACGCCGTGCTCGTGGGCGATCCCGTTGCCGAGGTCGAGTAATGGAGCGTAAACCCGACTGGCTGCGCGTTCCTTATAATCCGACAGAGGTGGCGGAAGTTTCGGCTCTGTTGTCGGATGCAAAACTGAACACGGTATGTAAAGAGGCCAACTGTCCCAATCTGGGCGAATGCTACAGCAAACGCACCGCCACCTTCATGATTATGGGCAGAGACTGCACGAGAAACTGCCGGTTCTGCAATGTAACCCCGGGCAGACCCGGACCGTTGGATCCGGAAGAGCCGATGCATGTGGCCGAAGTAGTAAAAAAACTGGGCTTAAAACATGCCGTCATCACGCAGGTAACGCGCGACGATCTCCCCGACGGCGGCGCTGCACATATGGCTGACACCGTGCGGGCGATCCGCTATTTGAACCCCGATGTGACGATCGAGGTGCTCATATCCGATCTGCAGGGATCGGTTGAAGCGCTGGAGACCGTTCTTTCTGCCCGGCCGGATGTAATGAATCACAATGTGGAAATGGTGGAAGAACTGTACGATACGATCCGCCCGCAGGCCATCTATCAGCGTTCCCTGGATGTGTTGCGAAACAGCAAGCGGATTGCGCCGGATATTTTAACCAAAACCGGCTTTATGGTGGGTCTGGGGGAAACGGAAGAGCAGCTGGACCGTCTGATGGACGATATCCGTGCGACCGATTGCGACATCTTGACCATCAGCCAGTATCTGCAACCGACCCATGAACACACGAAACTGATGCGCTATGTCACGCCGGAAGAGTTTGAAGCCTATAAGGAAAAAGCACTGGCCAAGGGCTTTCGCTTTGTGGCATCGGCTCCGCTGGTACGTTCGTCGTATCGTGCGGCCGAAGCTTTCACGGAGATTACCCACAAATGATCTATATCGAAACCGGTTCCCAGGATGTGTTTACCAATTTTGCGGTTGAATATTATTTTGCCACAGAAAAACCCCTGCCCGAACCGGTTTTTCTTTTCTGGCGGACTACACCCACGCTGATGATCGGGAAGTATCAAAACACCTACGAAGAGATCGACCGGGCCTATGCGGAAGAAAAGGGGATAGAAGTGGTGCGCAGAATGTCCGGCGGCGGAACGATTTACACCGACCCGGGCGGCTGGCAGTTTTCTTTTATCCGAAAAGGAGAAGACGAGGCAATCGACTTTACAGCGTTTATTTCCCCGGTGATCGATGCTCTGCAGGCGCTGGATGTACCGGCGGCCTTCAACGGACGCAATGATCTGGTGATCGGGGGCAAAAAGTTTTCGGGCAATGCGCAGTACAAAATCCGGGGCACGACGGTGCATCACGGTTCGCTTCTGTTTCATACGGATATAGAGGAAATGGTGCGCAGTACGACGGTCGACCCGCACAAGATCCTGTCCAAGAGCATTAAATCCGTGCGCGACCGCGTGACCAATATCGCAGACCATCTGCCAACACCCATGACCCCCGACGCCTTTAAAACGCATATGGTGTCCTATATCCTGGGGGATCACAAGGGCGAATACGTACCGGATGCTATCGATCGACAGCGCATAAAAGAGATTGCGCAGGAGCGGTTTTGCAGCTGGGAGGCGCGCTACGGGGCAGACCCCCGGTTTCGGCTGGTAAACACCGGCCGTTTTGCCGGCGGCACGTTTCGTGTGCAGCTGGAAGCCAGGCACGGCATTATTACAGACGCAGCCATTACCGGAGACTTTTTCGGCAATGAAGAAGCCGAACAGATCAGCCGCAGGATCATCGGGGCAAAACTGGAAGAAGAGGATCTGCGCAGGCATCTGACCGCCCATGGGACCGACAGCGCCATTTACGGGATCACCGGCGATGAAATGATACAGACGATTCTGTATGTGCAGGAGAAAAAGTAGAGGAACACCCGCCGATTGCCGGCGGGTGTTTTTTTGGTACGATTTCCGGCCTTTTAGCATCCTTTTGGGTATAGGTGCACACGCCATATGCCGGCTCTTTTTTTTGCATGTAAGTTAGACATACATTAAAGATTATGATAGTCTCTACCTTAGACAAACATCAAACATAGGAGGAAGAGTATGAATAAAACCATTTACATCCTACAGAAACCGCACTGGGTGCAGGAGGCCTTGTCTTTGCTTCTGGACTGGCTCCGGTGGAAACAGGTGCATCCAAAGGAACCGGGGGAACTTTGGATCGAACAGCCTCTGTTTCAGAAAAAAACAGAAGCCGCTTCCTCCTATATCGAACTGGAGGACTATCTGAAAAAGGTCCGGACGGACGCGCTGCCGCCTCTTCAGGCCATGGATGCGAAGTGGGACCGGTATGCGGCAGTCCAAAGGACGCAGACGGAATCGGATGAGGAGAGCTGGCTGCACGGCCTGTTTGTGCTTTTGCGCGCAGAGGAACCGGAGGCGATCACGGCGGAAGAACTGCAGCTTGCCGCAACGGAGGCTGTCCGCATCTTTGCAGGAAAAGAACCCGCGCAGGAGGAGTCCGCCGTGCTGTCTGCCGAAGAGCGGATTTCCCTGATTACCGAAATGGCCGTGCCCGATGCATCGCAAATGCAGGTGATCCGTTTTTTCGGGCAGCTGGAGGAAAATGCGGAGGAACTCCGGGGCATAACGAAAGGGCTCATCTCCGTTTTGCAGACACATTTTTTGCCGCTGGAGGCAGACTATGAAAAGCGGGTGCAAACGCTCCGTGCAAATCCGCGTCCGGTCCTTCGCTGGGTGGAACGGCTGGCGAATCCGCAGATACTGGAACAGCTGGCCGGAAGTGTTCGCGTACACATCAGCCTTACCTTTCCCCTTGGCTTAAAAGTCTATGTTCTGGATCAACGGCATGACGGACTCAATATATCGATCGGCCTTGTCTTTATGGATCGGGAAGAAAAGCTGGAGGGAGAGCTGAAAGAGGCCGAATGGATACAAAAGCGCCTGCGCGCCCTGTCGGATCCGACGCGGTTTGAAATCATCCGTCTTTTGTCGAAAAAACCGATGTATGTGCAGGAACTGGCGGATGCCCTTTCACTCACACCGGCCACGCTGACGCATCATCTTTCGATCCTGCAGGGAAGTCTTCTGGTCCGGGTGCAGTCGGAAGGCCGAAGAAATTATTACAGTATAAGCGTTGATGGCGTGCGGGAGCTCGCCGAAGGACTTTTGATGCTCGCAGGAGGGAAAGATGGAGATTGATCGAAGAAATCTGGCGATGGCGCTGGAAGACGAAGCGGCGCGCCATGCGTATCTGTATCCTGAAAAGGCCAATCCGCGTACGATTCTGCGGATGATTCTGTCGCCGCTTCGGGGGAAAAAGAAAATCTTTTGGATGTGGCTTCTCCACGGACTCGCCTTCGGCATTCGCCCGATGCTCTCGGTTTTTGTTCTGGGCCGGCTGGTCCGCCTGCTGGAACAGGGTGCGACCATGGAACGGTTTCTGGTCGTGGCCGCCCTTGTCGCCGGTTTGTATTTTCTTTTGTCGGCAATCGTAGCGCAGACGGATGCAAGAATCCGCGCCACCTGGATGATTTTCCGGGTGAAGCTGATCAACCGGATGCTGTCCCAGTATATGCGGATGGATTTCGGTCTGTATGAAAACGCGAAATTTCTGGATGTCATGCGGCGCTGGCAGCTAGCCTTCAGCGGCAACGAAACGGGACTGGAAGGTATCTGGAACCGGAGTCTGGAAGGCCTGGGACAGCTGATTTCCGCTCTTCTTCTTGCCGGCGTCCTGATCGGGCTGCTCGGTCCCTGGATGCTGGTGCCGCTTGTTGTGTATCTATTGGTCGTGTACTTTACCAAGGCAAATATCGCGCGCTTTCAGTTTGCAAAAAGTGAAGCCCTGATGCAGGCGCAAAGGCGGAGCTATCGCTACACCGACATGGCCACCGATTTTCGCTACGGAAAAGACACCCGGCTCTACCGGATGCAGCACCGTTTTGCCAAAGGGTATCAGCCGATTCTGGGCGCCCTGGAGAAGCTGTACCACGCCTTTACCGGACGGGTATTCCATATGAGCTTTTTGGAAAACGCGGGGCTCATCTTGCTGGAAGGGACGGTGTTCGCATTGCTCTTTTGGCGGGATTTGCCGGCTGTGCAGTTTATTCCGGCACTCACGGCGGGGCTTTTGCTCTCCCAGGCACTGCAGCGTTTTGCGGGGCATTTTCTCGCCTTTTATCAGTACGAGTCGCTCTATATCGAAGACGCGTTCACGCTGCTTGCGGCGGATCTGCAGTCGGAGCAGGGTGCGGCAGCCATACCCGGCAAAGGTCCCGTGGAAATCCGACTGGAGAATGTGTCCTTTTCCTATCCGGGCAGCGACAAAAGAGTTTTGGAGAACTGCAGCCTGACGCTTCAGGCAGGAGAATCCTGCGCGCTGGTCGGTGTGAACGGCGCGGGAAAGACGACGCTCGTCAAGCTGCTCACGGGACTGTATCGCCCCACCGAAGGCAGCGTTCGGATCAACGGGGCGGATGCCACAGAGATTCCCGCGGATGACCTGTTTCGCATGTACGGGGTCGTCTTTCAGGACGCGCAGCCGCTGGCCGTTACGATTGCGGAATATGTGGCGGCTTCGGATGAAAAGATCGATCGGGACCGGGTACAGCGATCGATTGAAAAGGCTGGACTGTGGGAGAAAGTGGATTCTTTGGATCAGGGCATCGACAGTCCGCTTCTGAAAGTCCTGCATGATGACGGCGTGATTCTCTCGGGCGGGGAGAACCAGAAACTGGCGATCGCGCGGGCGCTGTACCGGAAGGATACCCGCGCATTGATTCTGGATGAGCCGACGTCTGCGCTCGATGCGCTGGCGGAGGAGAAGATCTACCGGGAATTTGCGGAACTGTCCGAAGGCCGGACCACGCTCTTCATTTCGCACCGCCTGGCGTCCACGCGCTTTTGCGACCGGATCGCCGTGCTTTCGGGCGGACGGATTGTGGAAGAGGGCACGCACGCGTCTTTGATGAAAGAAGACGGCCTCTACCGCTCTTTGTATGAAACCCAGGCGAAATACTACCGGCAGGAGGAGACGGCATGAAAAAGAAACATACGATCCGGACCACCGTGCGCCAGATGCTCGCACTGGTATGGCGGCTCGACAAAAGGTATTTTCCGACGATTCTCCTTTCGGCCGCGGCTACGGCTGCGGGGACGCTGCTATTGATTTTGATCCCCCGGATCCTGATCGACGGCATGACACAGGGGTGGGGTGTTTCTTATGCCCTGCGTACGGTTGTGCTTTTGGCGGGCACGCGCTATCTCCTTTTGCAGATTGCCGCCTTTGCCGCCCGCAGAGACGAGGTGCGCCGCGATATGCTGTCCGAGAAGGTGGCGGCCGCCTTTTCCGAAAAGATTATGCGCATGGACTACGCCAGTCTGGAAGACCCGGCGGTCCTGGATCTTCGGGAACGCGCGCTGTTTCCCATTACGAACTATCAGGCGATTCCGATGCTGCTGAATAATCTGATGCGTCTTTTGACGCAGCTTCTGACACTGGGCGGTATTTTCTGGATTCTGATCGACTTCAGCATAGGGTTTACCCTGGTGCTGGTCGGACTTTCCGTGGTGTCCCTGCTCATAATGGGACGGGCTCTGTCCCTGCAGCAAAAGACCATGGAGAATCTGATTCCGGTAAACCGCCGCTATGGCTACTATGTAAACACGGCTGTCGGCGCGGACTTTCAGAAGGATTTTCGTCTCTTTCAGATGCAGCCGATGATCGAACGAAAAGTGGAATCTTATGTGAAGTCGATCAATCTATGGTTTGCGGGCCTCTGGCGGACCACGGGACATCTGGAAACCGGCACGGCTGTGGTGGCGTCCCTGTTGCGTTTTGCCACCTGGGGCTATGTCGCGCTCCGGACGGCAGGCACCCGCTTCGGTCCGCAGATCGGTCTGGGGCAATTTGCGGTGCTTGTGGCCGCGGCGGAGCGGTTTACCGGCGCGTTCAAGGACCTGGTCCAGGCGCTTTTGTCTTCGCATCAGGCGTTTAATATGCTCCAGCCCTTTACGGAATTTATGCTCTGGCCGGAGACCGCCCAGCAGGGGAAAAACCTCGTGCCCGGTGCACTGGAGGAACTCCGCTTTGAAAACGTCCGCTTTACCTATCCCAACACCGACCGCCTGATCTTGGACGACATTTCCTTTGCCGTTGGAAAGGGCGAAAAGATCTCTATTGTGGGCGTCAACAAGGCCGGGAAATCGACGATCGTCAAACTGATTGCGCGGCTGTTTACGCCGGATGCAGGCCGGATTCTCTGGAACGGCACAGACATCCGCGATCTGGATTACGACGCGTATATGGAGCGACTGTCGGCTGTGTTTCAGGACTTCCAGCTCTTTCCGTTTACAATCCGCACGAATCTGGAACGTTCCGCGGAAGATCAGGACGAGGCATTGTACGAACTGCTGGCGGAAGTCGATATGAAACAGGCGGTCGAAACGCTCCCCAAAGGGCTCGACACAGGCCTTGACAAGTCGCTCTATGAAGAAGCCACCGATTTTTCCGGCGGGCAGAAGCAGAAGCTTGCCATCGCCCGGGCGATCCACAAGCAGGCGGATCTCGTGATTCTGGACGAGCCGACCGCGGCTTTGGATCCACTGGCCGAAAGCGAAGTCTACGCGCAGTTTCACGCGCTGACTCGCGGCAAAACCGCCATCTTTATCTCGCACCGCATGAGCAGCTCGCTTTTTTGCGACCGGATTCTCCTTTTACAGGACGGAAAAGTCGCCGCGTTTGACAGCCACAAAAATCTGATGAAAGGGCATAATCTGTACCGGCAGCTGTTTGAAACCCAGGCGGCACATTATCAGTTCGAACCGGCATAGGGGAAAGCCTCCGGTGGTTCTTCCGATAAGAGCATCTTCCGATAGGGTATAAAAAGAAATAGCCTGGCAGAAAGGATTGGATGATGAATATTCTGGAACGAAGAAAATACCGGGGGCTGAAGATCCCGAATTATAAAGAAAGCACGGCGGATAAACTCGTTGTGGAAGCGACGGTACCCGAGGAATTGTGTTTTCCCATGGCGATGCATATCGGTGCACCGGCGGTGCCTTGTGTAGAAGTTGGAGATCGGGTAAAAATCGGTACTTTGCTCGGCACGGCGGAAGGGAAAATCTCCGCCAATATCCGCTCGTCGGTGTCGGGGAAAGTCGTGGCGGTGGAAAAACGCGCCTCGTTTCGCGGCGAATCGGAAACCGTGGTGGTCCAAAACGACTTTACCGACGCGGAAGAAAATCTGCCTGCATTACAGGAAGAGATCGGGCCGAAAGAATTCAGTGCACGGCTGGCGGCATCCGGCATTACCGGGAAAGGCGGCGCGGGTTTTCCCGCCGGGGTAAAATACGCCATGGACAAGGAAGAAACGCGCTATCTTTTGGTAAACGGCTCCGAATGTGAACCGTATTCCACGACCGACTACCGGATTATGACGGAATACCCGGAAGAGATTATTGCCATCATTGAACTGATCACGCGCGTGTATCAATTGGAAGAGAGCGTGATTGCGGTAGAAGATCATATGAAAGACGCGCTGCTTGCTTTGCAGGAGGCCATAAAGAAGCGGGGCGCAAAACGTATTCGCATACATAGTTTGCCGTCGGAATACCCGGCCGGCCATGCCGCCCTGCAAATCCGGCAGGTATTGGGCATTGAAATGGAAGAAGGGCAGCGCTCGGGCGATGCGGGCATTCTGCAGTCGAATGTATCTACGATCAAGGCGATGTATGATGCGCTGATTAATAACCAAAGCCTGACCCGCCGGGTGATTACCGTCACCGGGCCTATGCTGAAGGAGCCTAAGAATCTGATGGTGCGCCTGGGTACCGGTGTGCAGCATCTGATCGATGAATGCGGCGGGCTAAAGGGAGAGGCCGATATGATCAACGGCGGCCCGATGATGGGACGGCCGTTTTTCGACACAGATCTGCCGGTGGACAAGGACACGACGACGCTTCTGTTTCTGGAGAAAAAGGAAAAACCGAAAGAAACTCCCTGTATCCGCTGCGCCCGCTGTGTGGATCATTGTCCGGTGGCTTTGCAGCCGATTGTCATCAGCAACAGCTACCGGCAAAACCGCTGGGACCGCGCCAAGGAATTGCGCGCGGAATCCTGTATATCCTGCGGGGTTTGCACCTATGTATGCCCCGCCAATATCGACCTTTTGAAAGACATACAGGCGCTCAACAAACAATGGGAGGAGAATCGGAATGACGACTAAACGCGCACCTTTTTTACATACGGGAGCCACTTCGTTTGGGATTATGCGCGATGTGCTGATTGCCCTTGTTCCGGTGAGCGGGATGGCTGTAGTACAATTCGGCTGGCGTGCGATCCTCTTTATCGTATCGGGAATCGGTTCGGCGGTTTTGTTTGAATACCTGTTTCAGCGGTTCACGCATCGAGACAGCACGATCCACGACGGTTCGGCTGCGGTTAC
>JAAYQA010000034.1 GCA_012519495.1 Tissierellia bacterium
AAGAAGCCACACAGCGCACCGTGCACTTTGCCAACAATATATAACCGTACCAACCCGTAGCAGTGATTTACAACTCGTTGAAAGAGTAGCGGCGATTTGTGTGATCGCTGAACCAGTAGCGGCGATTAGCTGATCGCCGAAAAAGGGCGCCTCACCCGAAAAATAAACGCGCCACTACTCGAACTAAAACACAGGCCGAGGCTATCCATGTAGCGCGAACCATTGCAAGAAACAAGCAATCGGAGCTTATTATCCATGGTAAAGATGGAAAGATTCGTGCCCGAGATTCGTACGGTAACGACCCATATCCACCAAAAGGTTAAGTGATATTAGTCGAACTTGCAGGAATAGGGGCTGTGTCTGCAAATTAACACAGCAAGACAATACTATTAACAAGGGAATAAAGTCGATTAATAATTTGAAGGCGCGAAAGCGCCTTCTTTAATTCGTTTGTCTGAAAGAAGCATCTAGATACCATAGAAGAATCGGGGTATTATTTAAGATCGCCTCACATCTATTATAGGTCATATTTTACTATGGTTTTTTGTAACAATACTGGTTATAAAACAGTTTTTGCCAATGATCAGGAAGGAACAAAACATGTTACTTACACATATCTCCGCCTTTTAATAGCCTATTTATATTTCTTTTGATACAATGATTAGAGTGTTTATTTAGTAGGGAGGAACCCATATACAGATGGAAGAGATTAGTTTAATCGAACTTTGGGACGGGATACGTAAACGACTGGTTTGGATTATCCTGGCGGCCCTTTTGGGTGGTGTGGCGGCGTTTGCTCTTAGCCGCTTTGTTGTGGCGCCCAAGTATGAGGCGAGCACAACGATGATCGTGGGTCGGCCGAATGATATGCAAACCGGCGGAACCTCGCAGATTGAATACAATGATTTGCTGGTGAATCAGCGGCTGGTGCCGACGTATAGTGAGATTATCCGCTCGCGCACGATCACCAACGATGTGCTGAGCAATCTGGCTTTGGATATGACGAGCGAGGAGTTGTCTGAGCGGATCACGGTACAGACGCTCCGGGACAGCGAGATTATTTCCGTCCGGGTTACAGACACCATACCGGAACGTGCGATGGATATTGCGAATGAAACCTCGGAGATTTTCGTGGATTCGGTGAAAGATATTATGAATATCGACAATGTGCAGATTCTGGACGCGGCGGAGATGCCGGAGAAGCCGGTGAGCCCGCGGGTTCTTTTTAATACATTGGTGGGTATTATTTTAGGCTTGATGATCGGGCTGATGATGGCCGTTGTACGGGAAGTGATGGATGATACCCTAAAGACAACGGAAGATATTACCGACGGGTTTGAGATGGCTGTGTTGGGCGTGATCCCGACATTTCGTAAGGGTGAGTAGATGAAACACAATTATTATGACAAGGCCTCGATTATAGATGAGGCGTTTAACACATTGCGAACAAATATCCAGTTTTCGGAAGTCGACAAGAAGCTGAAGACGATTGTGGTCACATCGGCGAGTCCGTCGGAAGGGAAAACGACGGTGGCCGTGCGTTTGGCGCGCAGTTTTGCGCAAACAAGCCGCGTGCTGGTTGTGGACTGCGACCTAAGGAATCCGTCCATGCCGAAAGCAGCGGGCGTGCAAAGCAATATGGGGCTGACGCATATTCTGGTCCAGCATGTGGATCCGCGGGAAGTGCTGGTAGAAGATGAAAACTATGAAAAGCTGGATTATATTCTGGCAGGGCCGGTACCGCCAAACCCGGCTGTGCTGGTGGGGACCGATGCCATGAAGCGCTTTGTGGCACGGGTTTCGGATGCGTATGACTATGTGATTATCGACTCGGCGCCGGTGGGTTTGTTTTCGGATGCGGCGATTCTTTCCACCTTTACCGACGGGGTTATTCTGGTGGCGGATCATGGCGCTACAACAAAGGCGGAGTTTCAAAACGCAAAGGAACGCATCGAACACGTACGCGGCAATGTGCTGGGCGCGGTGCTGAACCGGGTGGATATCAGCACGAAACGCGGCGCAAAGAACTATTACAACAGTCGCTGATCCGATGATTGATCTGCATTGCCATTTGGTTCCTTTGGTCGATGACGGCGCGCAATCCATAGAGGAGTCTATGGCGATGATTCGCGCGTACCGGGCCACGGGCTACACCGGGGCGGTTTGTACGAGCCATTATCATCCGGACCGGTATCTGGTTACCAGAGAGCAGGTGGAAGAAGGAGTTATCCTGTTGCAGGAGGCTTGTGAAAAGGAGCGGATCGACTTTTCTTTGTATGCGGGCCACGAGATCTATGCCACAGCTCACACGCCGGCGCATCTGCGGGAAAAAAAGGCGCTTTCATTGGCAAACAGCCGCTATGTGCTTTTGGAGCTTCCGTTTGATGTCACGCCGACGGCATTGCCGACCATGTTGTTTCAGTTGCAGCTGGACGGCTTTATCCCGATTATCGGGCATTTGGAGCGCTACCGCTATGTGCAAAAGCATATCGACTGGGCGGATGCGATTATCAAAAACGGAGGGCTGATCCAGCTGAATCTGTGGAGCCTGGCGGAAGAAGCGGCGGGTAGCGGTGCGTACAAGGCGGGGCATGCTTTGCTTAAAACAAACCGGGTGCATTTTTTGTCGACCGATGCACACGGCAGCAGCGGCCGCTCACCGGCGGTAGGTCCCATACTGAAAGCCTTGCAAAAGCTATATGGCGAGGAACGGATCGCCGTGTTGACAAAGACCAATCCGCAAAAGGTGATAAAAAACGAATTTATTTCCTCGGATTATGAAGAAGTGAAGCGGGAGCCGGAAAAAGAAACAAAGAGAACAGGTTTGTTTGGACGTTTGTTTGGGCGAGGGGGAAAGCGATGAAAACAAGAGTACTATTTGCACTTTTCATTCTTACTTATTTGATCACCGGTTGCAGCCGGACGGCGGAACACTATGTGAGCCGGCGGGAAAAAACGCCGGACATGCAGGATGCCAAAATACGGGAAATGAAAAACGAAACGACAGAAGATGCAGTGACGGAAACAGAGGAAGAGGTCACAGAGGAAGTGACCGAACCGCCTATGACTGAAACGACAGAAGAAGACCCGGAGACAGAAAACGAGAATGAAACCGCTGAACTGGAAGGCTTTTTGAATATGCGTTCGGGTCCCGGTGTCGAATACGATGTGATTCTTCTTTTGGAAGAGGGCGATCAGATTACGCTCTTAGAGGAAGAATATGCTGAGGATGATACCCTCTGGTACATTGTTTCCTATGGCGATGTGCGCGGCTATGTGGAAGAAGAGGCCTTTTTGTCGGTGTTGGTAACGGAAGAAGAAACCGAAGATACCGAAGAAGAATAAGAACCCGGACAGGGGGTACAAGAAACATGCGCAAATGGTTATTGATCGTGTTGGCGATTCTGTTGCTGGCGGCCTGCAACACACAGGAAGAACCAGAAACGACAGAACCCGAAACCGAAGAAGTGACAGAAGCGGAAACCGAACCCGCACCCGAGACCGAACCGGAAACAGAGCCCGTTACAGAAGCGGCAAAACCCGAACCCATGTTTTCTGCGCGCTACCCGATCGCCGTGATGATCGACAATCATCCGCAGGCGCGGCCGCAGTCGGGTTTGCAGAACGCGGACATTATCTATGAACTGCAGGTGGAGGGGCGCTTAACTCGCCTGCTGGTGGTTACCGATGAAGAAACCGGTGAGATCGGGCCGATTCGTTCGGCGCGGCCGGCGTTTTTGAACTTTGTGGCAGAAAACGAAGCGTTTTATCTGCATGTGGGGAACTTTGAATACGTGCAGGTGGCCCCGGTGGGTGATGTCATAAAGGATATGGACCAGTTTTTCCATGGCGGAAACGCCTATTACCGGGTGGACCGCAAAGTGCAGCCGCACAATATGTACGCGGACATTGCGCAGCTGCATGCCGCTGCCGATAGTGAAGGCTACACGCTTAAGCCGGAGGAGGCTTACGGCTACCTGCGCATGGCCGATCCGGATCTGCCGGAAGGCGAACCGGCGGAAACCATGGCCCTTACGTATGACTCGTATCTGTATCAGCGCTATGAATACGATGCAGCAAAAAACGGCTATGTGAAGTTTATCAACGACGAGCCGGTTGTGGATGAGCGTACGGGGGATCCCCTATTGATTGCGGCCTATATTTCCCTGCCGCTGGAACACTGGCTGATGGAAAACGGCGAACACTGGGCCATAGGCGATGTGGGCGAAGGCGATGCGACTTTGTATACGGCCGGCAGAAAAATCTCCATCCGGTGGAACCGGGCCGACCACGGGGAACCGATGGAGTTTACAATAGACGGGGAGCCGGTGGTTTTCCCGGAAGGTCTGCTGTATGTGCAGGTCACACCGCCATGGGTGGAAGTGGAATAGAGAAGGACGCGGCAAGCGTCCTTTTTTAGGCGTATTTGTGTCATATTTTATATGGATTTTACAATGAATGTGATTTTATCTGTCTGTGTATTGGTATAGATTAATAGTAGCAAGAGAATCTATACCAAGGAGGAAATATATGTATAAACATTTGAAGCGCTTAAGCCTTGCACTTCTGGCTTTTGTATTGCTATTTCAGCCGATCACAGCCTTCGCGCAGACGGATGCAACTACGGGCAGTGTCGTGCGCAGTATGAGCGGATCGCCGGATCATTTGGCCGGCGAGGTGGTACCTCTGGGTCCGGGCAAACACATCTGGCTAACCAATGTGGAAACCGGCGCACGAATCCATTTGAAAGATAAC
>JAAYQA010000035.1 GCA_012519495.1 Tissierellia bacterium
AAAAAATGCCCCGTTTGGTTCGGGGCATTTTTATAGAAAACTGGAATTTTCCACAAAAAGAATCTTCTTTCATCCAGACTATACTGTCGGTTTCGGAATTGCACCGAATCGGCCACATCGGCTCGCGGACTTTACCGCCGGTAAGGAATTTCACCTGCCCCTGAAGATTACTCTTAGTATACCGCTATGCTGACAGGCTGTCAAACTTTCCGGGCATTCGTCTCTGCGTCTTTGGCTGCCAGCTGCGCCGCTTCCATAATGATTTCCGCCGGAGTCGGATGCGCGTGCATGGCGGCGGCCAGATCGTGCACGGTCGCTTCCAGCTGCAGGGCCAGTACGCCTTCGGCGATGAGGTCGGTGGCTTTGCTGCCGGCAATATGCATGCCGACCACTTCGTCATAAGGGGCCACGGACAGTATTTTTACAAAGCCTTTCGCATCGCCTTCTGCGAGGGCTTTTCCGTTGGCGCTCAGAGAATATTTGTGCACCTGTACCGTTTCGTATTGTGCCCGCGCTTCTTCTTCGGTTAAACCGACCGAGGCAAGCTCCGGATGGGAATACACAGCCATGGGGATCTTATGGTAGCGCATGGGGCGTTCCACGCCTTTTATATGCAGGACCGCCGCAACGCCTTCCGCCGAGGCAACATGGGCCAGCGGCGCTTTCCCGATCAGGTCGCCGATCGCATACACATGGTTTACCGAGGTACGCATAAAGGCATCGGTCTGTACGAAGCCCTGCTCGTCAGTTTTCAGTTGCAGGGATTGCAGGCCGGCTTGATTGGGAGCCGAGCCCGTCGCGAGCAGAACCACGTCAAAGGTTTTTTCCGCTTTTTCTTCCTTTGCATGATAAAAGACGCGGTTTTCTTCAAACGAATTGGGCGTGGCAGAAAACACCAGATCGACACCCTGCTGCCGCAGTTCTTTTCCGATAAAGTCGGACAGCTCTCCGTCCATATATGGAAGGAGACGGGTAGCAGGAGAAAGAAGCGTGACCTGGCTGCCCAAAGCCGCAAACAAAGAAGCGTATTCGACCGAAAAGACATTGTCGCCGATAATCAGCAGCTTGTTTGGGATCGCTTCAATAGAGAGCAGTTCCGTGGGCAGTTTGGCGGAGCCTTTGTCAAAAAGCGCAGACAATCCGGGAATGTCCGGACGTACGGGATGGGCACCGGTGGCAAGGATAATATGCCGGGTTTGTATCTCTTCTTCGCCCAGACGCACCGTATTTGCGTCAATGACCTCGGCTTCGCCTTCTTTCCATTCCACCTGATGCATTTTAAAGAGAGAGGCGATACCCTTGGTGAGGCGGTCCACGACTTTGTCTTTTCGCTTTTGCATAGCAGCCCAGTCGAATACGGGTTCGGATACGGAAATACCGTGGGTTTTTGCATCCCGGACAGCCAACAGGCGGCCGGCCGATGCTAAAAGCGCTTTGGTCGGAATGCAGCCCTCATGAAGACAGACCCCGCCCAAGCGGTTTTTTTCGATCACCAGCGTTTTTAAACCGAGAGAACCTGCTTTTGTTGCAGCCACATATCCGCCGGGGCCGGCCCCGATAATGATGACATCATACATGGGCATCAGCTCCGCAACAGAAGCATTTCGGGATCTGAAAGCGCTTCTTCTATAAAGCGGATCAGACGCACACCGCCGGCGCCGTCGATAATCCGGTGATCATAAGAGAGACTCAGCGGCAGCAAATGTCCGATCACGATGCGACCGTCTCTTACAACCGGTTTTTCCTGGATGCGTCCCACACCCAGAATGGCGGACTCGGGATAATTGATAATCGGTGTGCCGAAGGTGCCGCCGATGGAACCGTAGTTTGTAATGCTGAAGGTACCACCGCGCAATTGTTCGAGTGTAAGCGTGTTTTCCCGTGCTTTTTCGGCCATTTCTTCCATCTCTTTGGCCAGTTCGAGTATGCTTTTTTGATCGGCATCAAAGAGCACCGGCACCATTAAACCGCGCTCGGTATCGGTCGCGATGCCGATATGATAGGCGTCTTTGTATACAATCTCCCGGTTTTCTTCGTCGTAGTGGCTGTTAAACACCGGGAATTCTTTCAGACCCAGGACGATCGCCTTTAAGATAAAGGGAAGGTAGGTGAGTTTGATATCGTCGTCCACGCGGGTTTTGTGCTTTTCACGGAAAGCAAACAGCGCGGATACATCGATCTCTTCCATGGAGGTGGTGTGCACCAGTTTTTGCTGCGATTCGGTCATCTTCTGCGCGATCGTCTGCCGGATGCGTGAGACGGCTTCTCTTCGTTCTCCGTCGCTGCGTTTTTTCGGTTCGGAGGCCGTTTCCGGTTGATCTTTCGCGGAGGCCTTGTCGTCGTGCGAGAAGGCCCGGATATCTTCTTTCATCACGCGGCCACCGGGTCCGGTGCCTGTAATTTCATTGATATCTACGCCCAGGTCTTTGGCCATTTTACGTGCAACGGGTGTCGCCAAGGCTTTTTTCTTCTTCGTTTCTCGCGGCTTTTCTGCACGGCCTTCTTCTGACGGCGGGATGATGCCTTTTCCGGCGACCAGCTCACCGACAACGCCCGCCACTTCTTCCTCTTCTTCATCGTCCAGATCGGGGAGGGGCTCGGTTTTTTGTGTGTCGGGGTCGATAGCGGGAGCGGGGGCATTTTCTGTTGCAGCGGGGCTTTTTTTCTCGTCGCTGCCGTCATCGATCGTGATAAATACTTTGCCGACTTCTAAAATATCGCCTTCTTTTACATGGAGTCGAAAGACGGTACCGGATGCGGCGGAAGGGATATGCGTGGTTACTTTGTCGGTTTCCACCTCGGCCAGATCCTGGCCTTCTTTTACCGTATCGCCTTCTTGCACCAGCCAGCTTAAGAGCGTGCCTTCGGTGATTCCTTCGCCGATATCGGGAAACTTATATTCGTACATGCATACCTCCTAAAATTCTACGACTTCTTTGATCTTTGCCCGGATGCGTTCGGGGGTGGGCAAATAGTGCTTTTCTCCCCGGGGCAGCGGAAAGATCGTGTCAAATCCGGTGAGCCGGGAGGGCGGTGCTTCCAAAGATAAGAAGGCTTTCTCGTTTACAACGGAAATAATTTCCGCCCCGGCGCCAAAACTCTTGGCCGCTTCGTGTACAACGAGAATACGCCCGGTTTTTTGCACCGACGCCACAATGGTTTCACGATCCATCGGACTGATGGTCCGAAGGTCGATGATTTCTGCGGAAATGTCCTCCAGACTTTCGACGGCTTTTTGGACTTCCGGCATCATCGCGCCCCAGGCAACAATCGTGATATCGTCCCCTTCCTGTACGATCTTCGCCTTCCCGATCGGAAGCTCGTAAGCTTCTTCCGGTACTTCCTGGCGAAAGGCACGGTAAATGCGCTTGGGTTCCAGGAATAAAACCGGATCGGGGTCGCGAATGGCCGCAATCAACAGACCTTTGGTATCGTACGGGGTGGAGGGGATGACCACTTTCAGCCCGGGAATATGCGCAAACATCGCCTCAGTGGATTCGGAGTGGTGTTCCAGGGCACGGATCCCGCCGCCGTACGGTGCACGGATGACGATCGGCATGCTGCGCTGTCCCCGCGTGCGGTTGCGATAGCGCGAGACATGGCTGACAATCTGATTGACGGCCGGATAGATAAAGCCCATAAACTGCATCTCCACAACGGGCTTAAAGCCGTTGATCGCCATACCGACGGCGGTGCCTACAATAGCGGATTCGGCCAGCGGGGTGTCAAACGAGCGGCTTTTGCCGAACTCCTCTTGCAAACCGACCGTTGCACGAAATACGCCGCCTTCATAACCGACGTCTTCTCCGTATACGACCACGGTAGGGTCCAGGGCCATTTCGTTTTGCAGGGCCTGTTGTACGGCCTGCACATTATTGATACTATTTGCCATTCGACTCCGCTCCTTCCAAAAATGCCCGGTATTCTTCCAGCTGTTCTGTCAACTGCGGTGTCATCTCGGCATACTGATATTTAAAGATATCCTCCAGTTCGGTATCGGAACTGTTCTCGATCGAACGGTACGCGTCCATGACTTCTTCTTTCATTTTTTCGATCATCGGTTCAATTTCATCTTCTTTTAAGAGACCTTCTGCAAGCATATAGCGTTCCAGCCGCAGGATGGGGTCTTTTTCCTTCCAGGGTTCGACATCGTCATCGGTCCGGTATTTTGTCGGGTCGTCGGATGTGGTGTGAGCGCCCATGCGATAGGTGTAGGCTTCCAGCAGGACCGGCCCGGTTTCCCGTGCATAGGAAACCGCCTTCTGACTCGCTGTGAGCATGGCAAATACGTCATTTCCGTCGACATAGATCCCCGGGATACCGTAAGCGATGGCTTTCATTGCCAGGTTTTCTGATGCAGTCTGCATTTTTCGCGGTACGGATATGGCATACTGATTGTTCTGAATGACAAAGACCGTAGGCGTTTTGTAGACGCCGGCAAAGTTGAGTGCTTCGTGGAAGTCTCCCTGTGAAGTGCCGCCGTCGCCGATATAGGCCATGGCCACATCGTCTTCTTCCCGCAGGCGGGTTGCCATCCCGATGCCGACCGCATGCTGATACTGCGACGCGATGGGTACCGATACCGGCAGCAGCCGATTGTCTTCGTCCATATGGCTGCCCCATTCATTGCCGTACCAGTATTGCAGGATCTTTTCTACCGGCCAGCCCTTGATAAGCCACATGCCCAGCTCGCGAAAAGCGGATACGCCCCAATCGGTTTTTCTCAGGGCAAAGGCAGAGCCTACCTGCGCAGCTTCCTGCCCGATATTCGGCGCGTAGGTAAGCATGCGCCCCTGTCTTTGCAAAGACAGAGCGATCTCGTCAATCACACGGGACTTTTGCATCGTCGTATACAATGTGCGAATGTCCTCTTCTGTTATTTCGGGCATATTGTCGGGGTCGACAATTTCTCCTTGTTCATTCATCACCTGAAACATTTCATTTTCAAGCGGATTCCATTTATCAATTTGCATAGGTTCCTCCTTATGCTAACGATTTCTTTTGCGTTCATAGTATTTATTCCCAAGTGAAGTGCTTTGTAAGCGCAAAATGGACTAAAACAGTCAAGAATAAAAAGATAGCGAAAATCATTGGCACACAAAAGCGGAAAGACCGGGTTTATCGTAAAGACAAACCCCTTTTACTGCAGAGAGAAGGAGGGACGGGATCTTTCTTCGGTAGTAGACCGGATGGTTTGTCTTGCGTTAAAGTCGTGCAAGCGGGCAGCTCCTTTGATACAATAAGAAAAACGGAGAACCAGGTGTATGGCTCATACCACTTTTGAACATCCGAAAGCGAGGACCTGCATGAAACTGATACTGATCGCACTGCTGCTTTTGTTTACCGCCTGTGCCGATGAGGCGGTCCCGGGTGGAGAAGAAACGACAAGCCCGGCAAAAACAGAAGAGCAGACACAAACCACCGAAGGAGAAACCGAGCAGCAGGAAGATGTAACAGAAAATGCAAGCGAAGCCGAAACAACCCAAACCGAACCGTCGGACATACAGGATGCGCAAGAACAAACAGAACCCGAGGGCACAAACGCAACAACCGAGTTTACCAATGCCGAATTCCGTGCGATTTACTGGGGCCCGGGGGAGCTTCCTCCAACCGTCTGGCTGGAGAGGCTTTCCGATACGCCCAATGAAGCGGATCCGACTGAATGGCCGGAGAATCAGCTGTTCACCATCCGAACAGAAAAAGCGGAGAGCATACTCGGGAGTGATCTGCAGGCAGGCGCGATGTACACGGTAACAACCGATGAAAAAGGCGCGGTGACACAAATGCAGCCGGTACCGGGCATGCCGCAGGAAAGCACAAACGATTATCCCGAGATTGTGCAGTTTCTTTCGGAAGAGATAGACGAAACCAAAATGCATTTGGAAAACGGCCTGACCATGCTGATTACCGGAGAAACCGTATTGATCGACAACGAAGAACATCTGCTTGTCCTGTTCGGGTCAAACCGGGAAGGACAGTTTGTGCGGGAGTACCATTACGCCATCCATCCTGAGACGATGCAATTGTATTATCTGGACATACTGCAAGACGAATGGATAGGAATGGGTGTGGGCTAAACAAAAAGAAAAACCGGTTTTCTTTTCAATGAGGAAAGCCGGTTTTGTATTTGACAAATAAAATGTTATACTGCATTAGAGAGAAGAACCTTATCGGAATGGATGAAGGGGATAAAAAATCGATGCATGAATGCAGGAGGTAACGGTGTTTTTTCGCGATCAGTATCAAGCCATAAAGAATCGGGATCCGGCGTTTCGCAGTCCGGCCGAAATCCTTTTTTACGCCAGTTTCTGGGCTTTGTTATTGCATAAATTAGCGCACGGATTGTACAATCTGCGGCTGTATGTGCTGGCACGACTGGTATCACAATTGTCCCGATTTCTGACACAAATTGAAATCCATCCGGGGGCGAAAATCGGCAGGCGCTTGTTTATGGACCACGGGGCCGCCGTTGTCATCGGAGAAACGGCAGAAATCGGAGAAGATGTTCTGATGTATCAGGGGGTTACTCTGGGTGGCACGGGGAAAGGAAAAGGAAAAAGACATCCCACATTGGAAGACCACGTACTGGTCGGCGCCGGTGCAAAAATATTAGGCGGTATCACGATCGGAGAGGGCAGTCGTATCGGTGCGGGGTCTGTCGTATTGGACGATATACCGCCGCATTCCACCGTAGTCGGGATTCCCGGGAAGGTGGTGCGGGTAAAAGGGCAGGATAAGCAGACCGATGTGACGGATCAGTATATTGAAACACTGGAACATCGCTTCCCGGACCCCGTAAACAAGGAAATATGCGAATTGCGGGCGCGGGTGGAGGCTTTGGAACAGGCACTCAAAAACAAGGAGAATACGAAAGATGCATAAGAATATCGGCGATTTCATAGGGAATACGCCCTTGGTGCGCCTGCAAAACCTGGAACAGGCACATGGATTGCAGGCGGCTGTATACGGCAAAGTGGAAAGCAGAAATCCGGCCGGCAGTGTCAAAGACCGTATTGCAAAAGCCATGCTGGATGATGCCGAAGAAAAAGGATATTTGCACAAGGGTGCAGTCCTGATCGAACCCACCAGCGGAAACACCGGCATTGCACTGGCGGCTTTGGCTGCGGCCCGAGGCTATCGCATGATACTCACCATGCCCGAAACCATGAGTGTGGAACGAAGAAGTCTGCTGGCGGCATACGGCGCGGAAATTGTACTCACCGACGGATCGGCCGGCATGCGCGGGGCGATCGAGGAAGCCGAGCGTCTGGCCGGAAAGTATCCCGGCAGCTTTATTCCCGGGCAGTTTGACAATCCCGCCAATCCGAAAGCACATTACGAAACAACCGGACCCGAAATCTGGCGCGATACAGAAGGGAAAGTGGATCTGTTGATCGCCGGTGTGGGAACCGGCGGCACCATTACAGGCACCGGTCGCTATTTGAAAGAAAAAAAACCCAAAACCCGGATCATTGCCGTAGAACCGGCGGAATCGCAGGTGTTGGCGGGTAAACCGGCCGGGCCCCATTCGATTCAGGGTATCGGTGCCAATTTTGTGCCTGCGGTACTGGATACAAGTCTTTTGGATGCGGTGGTAGCTGTAAAAAGCGAAGCGGCTTTTGCGGCCGCCCGACAAATGGCCAAAACCGACGGAATCTTATGCGGTATCTCGGCAGGCGCGGCACTTTATGCAGCTATACAGATAGCCGAACAAGCGGAAAACCGCGGCAAGACGATCGTTGTTATCCTCCCCGACGGCGGGGAGAAGTATATGTCTACCGATTTGTTCCGGTAAGCATGATGACAAGAAAACGCCCCCTGAACCGGCATGGCACCGGGTAAGAGGGCGTTTTTGGATGTCTTCAGGCAGGAATTAGAGTTTCTTCCAAACCGCGGTAAATTGTGTGTACTCTTCCAATGTATATTGCGAACCCGGTTCGAGGATCTCATCGGAACCGTTGGCGCTCCAGCCGAGGAATTTATGGCCCGGTTTTGCCATGCCTAAATCCGAACGGGTAGCCAGCGTAATGACCGTACCTTCTTCTGTTTCAAAGAAGCTCTTGGTGCCTCTGCGGAATCGGCCGCCGTTATGGCTGTAGCTGTAGGCAATCATCGCCGGGGGTTCGTTTACTGTCAAAGAGAAAGGTTGCGTGAAAGCAATGCCGGTGTCGCTTTTCAGCTGCGCACGTACGTAGGAATTGATCACGTCTTCATAGTCGTTCAGGTCGATCGTATTGCCGGTGGCAATTACTTCTCCGTCCGCGATCCATTCGACGGTATCGTAGTCCGCCCCTTCTACGGTAATGACATTTTCATCCTGATTTACAGAAATATTGGAAATGGAGGGGGTGGATTGATCCAGCAGGTACAAGGTCGATGCATTTCCGCTGCCGGGCATGTTGCGGCCGTCCGGGAGGGTTGCATTGATTCCGTCAACACGCGATACGCGGGCTACCGCATAGAACGTTCCGTTTTCCATCGCGGCACGGGTTGCATCGATCGTGAGTTCGGGCATCAGCATCATATTGAAAGAATAACCGGTAGCGTCCAGGCTGTGCGTATCATCATTGGAAAAGCCCCAGATCTGACGGCCTTCCGGCAGGAGTTCCATCAACAGATTATCCCAGAGGATGCGGTCAAAACGCGATTCGTTGTCGATTTTATTGATCACTTCCATCCCGACAACACTGGGATAGGTGCGAAGAAGATAGCTGTATTTCGAGATATTGGCCGGATCGTGCGAAGGCGCATCGGAAACGTATCCACTGCTGCTTGCGCCGGTGTAGCGTCCCATGTGGTTGATATGCGAGAAACCGCCCAATGCTTCTACCTGTGCCAGCGTATGCGCCATCTTTTGGGTGGAGGACCATCCGGCACCCCAGGCACTCGTGTCGTTGTTGAAGTCCGCCATAAAGGTGTTGATGTGATCGGTGCGGGACTGCTCATTGGCATAGGAGAAGTCCAGCATGCCGCGGCCGTCCCGGCCGACACCGGCTTCAATTTCTGCTTTGCGTTCGGGTGTAACCGGACCCTTGTTTGCATTTTCCCAACCGCGTGTCGTATAGTTGTGGTCGGTCATAGCAAGGATATCGTAGCCTTTGTTGTAGTGATCTTCCACCATATCGCTGGTCAGATTTCTACCGTCTGAGTTTTGCGAGTGCGCGTGGAAATCGGCTTTGTATTGATCGTAACTTTCCCAATCCACTGTTTCGTAGGGATTGTTGATTATGTAATCGACTTCAGCCCCTGCATTGGCCGCAAACACACTTCCGGGAAACGAACTGACCGTTATCACCGCAGCCAGTGTGAAAGCAGCAAATTTCTTCATCATGCTTTTTTTCATTATATGACTCCTTGTCAAAATACTCCGGGGATGTCCTCCCGGGCAAGTCAACTATAGCATCAAGATATAAAGTAAAAAGAAGTTTTATGTTAAAACAAAACGCATGTTGATTAAGAACAGGTAAAATCAAGTGGAAATAAAAAACGAAACGATGCATTCGTTTTGCCGGTGCTCTGTTGCAGCGTATGTCGATCAGGTTGAAGATGAATATATGATCGCGCAGAGACACATCGATCAGATGAAGACGGATCGAACCACAGGTCACTCGTGATTTGATAGACATCGAAGGTCAGGTGGAAGGCAATCTTGTAGGGCTTGCTTATCGCCTAAAAGGTGTAGACCGTTTTTCGGAGAAGATAAAAGCAGACGCTGAAGAAATGAGTCTATCACTCTTGGAGACGGATAAGAAAAGTACCGATGTGTTGCGTTATACGATGGCAATAGATGAAAGTAAATTCACGGATGGATATTTGAAAACCGTCGAGTCTCTGGTTAGAAAAGGGTATAATGAGATAAGGGTGAAAAACACCTTTTTGGAGGGCGCTCCGTACAAGGGCATCAATACTCTCCTTTCTGACACGGCGGGAAATATCTTTGAGTTGCAATATCATACGCCGAAATCTCATGAAATCAAAGAATCTGTTTTACACAAGCTGTATGAAAAAAGCCGTACATCAACTGATGTCTCTGAACAAAAGCAATTAGATGCAGAGATGGTTAGAGTCAGCAATGACATCCCGAATCCAATTAATGTAGATCGAATAAAAAATATCTTGAAAATAAAGGATGAGTAAAATGAAAACCAGTTATTGGTTCTGTCCAGAGCAAAATTCATATGTGATGTATAGTGATGGAGTATTCTACTCAATAAAAAATGGAGTGTCTGTAGAGGATAGATATTACAAGAAAATCCTGATCGGAGAGATATACACCGAAGATATCTCAGAGGAGGAGTACAATGCTCAGCTTGCTTAGAGCATCCAGCGTATGCTCAAGCACAACGGACACTATGGGCTGGCGGAAGTCTTCATCTGGTGCCGCAGCAAGGGCTATACCACAGTTTTGGCAGTATGTGCCGACATATCCGCGAACGCGGGTACAAAAAGACACGCAAACACAAATAAAGCTACATCGCCTACCAAAACCTGCAGGGGACCTACCCGGGCGAGAAGGTGTAGGTAGACATACAATAAGTTCCGACTGAATACCTTCGCTTTCCGTGTTATGGTGATCGCTACGATCACCGCCATTGACGAATATAGCCGAAAGCGCGTGTTGGAAATCGTCAAGAAAAAAGTGCCTATGAGACCAAAAATTTGTCCAGGCACGGACAAAAAGAATGGGATTTCCCATTCGGAGCATCCAAATCGACAACGGTGCTGCATTTGTGAATGACCAAGACCGAATCCGGCGCGAAAGTGCCTTTGGGAAAGCCTTGCAGGCATTAGATATTCAGCTGTGCCGGATGAGGCCTTATTCGCCTTGGAAAACGAGAAAGTCGAACGCAATTACCGAGAAAACAGGAAAATGCTTTACAACCGTGAGGTCTTCACCAGCGAAAAAGGACTGCGGCGAAACGTCGCCAAGCACGAACGACGGTACAACAAAAAAGCGAAAAGGGTTCTCAACTTCAAGATTCCCAACGAAATGGTAGCTGAGTGTTTCTCAAAGTGGAACACTTGCCTTGACAGGTAGGAGGCGTTAGCCCAGCCTTTTATCCAACTATTGACACGTGTCCTACACACGTGTAACATATAGATACTCAGTGTAGTCGATTGAGAGCAACCCCGCCAATCTTCTACCTTAATGGAGGCATTGGAGACTATGAAAATGTTTCCATACCGGGAAGTTGTGAAGATTCTAAAGCAACATGGCTATGAGTACGTACAAATGGTTCTCACGAAATTTACCGGAATAGTGAGACGGGAAAATCTTGCCCGCTTAAATGTACGGCAAAGAACATCCCGACTGGGACGCTTAAGAATATTTCGCGGATCACGGGGATCGAGTTTTCTTGATCCCCGGATGCTTCGGGGTAGGGTTGCAACGGGAGACCAAAAAGGAGAAGATGACCATGAAAGCAAGCTATGTATTTCCGGCGATTGTGGAGTGGGTGCCAGAGGATCAGGTCTTTGATATTAACTTCCCTGATTTGGAGGAATGTTTTACCTTCGCTGAATCAGACGAAGACGTCATTCGTAGTGCTCGTGAAGTTTTAGAGCTCTGCCTGTATGATAGAGAAGAACGGCAGGAGAGCATTCCCACCCCGACAGGATTCAGAGAATTGAATCTAAATGCTGGGGAATCAGTCCTGATGGTGGATGTGTGGATGGTGCCAGTGAGAGACCGGTTCGCTAACAAGGCCGTGAAGAAGACACTGACCATACCGAAGTGGCTCAATGATATCGCTGAGGAGAACAAAGTGAACTTCTCGCAATTGCTCACGAGTTCTCTAAAAGAATATCTGGGCGTGCCAAAGAGCTAGATTTGCACATGATGAAAGGGCCTTTCATGGGTCCTTTTTCAATTCACGACAAAATCAACTACAGCCAACAAAAATAAAACAAAAAACCGCTTGAAACCATTGGAATCAAGCGGTTTATATTTGGTCGGAGTGAGAGGATTTGAACCTCCGGCCCCTTGCTCCCGAAGCAAGTGCGCTACCGAACTGCGCTACACCCCGATGTACTGACGAAGGCAAGTATGTGGTCGGGGTGAGAGGATTCGAACCTCCGGCCCCATGGTCCCAAACCACGTGCGCTACCGGGCTGCGCTACACCCCGCCGATCAGTCATGCAATATAGTATACTGCATTGAACGGGAATTTGCAAACAGAGTTTACGCAGGATTTACAAACGCAGGAAGCGGAAGATATGCTATACTGTGAATAGAAAGCACAGTAATTTGTCGGTACATAAAGAAATCGATGTATAGATAAACGATGGTAGTCTATGTTATAATTATATTGTATTTTTTTATACTCTGCTTAGAATTGAGGGTCGTGCCGTGAAACCAATGTTACCCCAAACAAGAAAATACCTGAACAAATCAGGAAGAAACAGAAGATCTGCATCCGGTATTGTGATCGATGCAGTGAAGATGCAACTTACGGAGGGTAATTACTCCGTCGGGGATCGTATACCAAATGAGTTTGAGATTGCCGAGTCACTGGAAGTGAGCCGGGGTTCTGTACGTGAAGCGATGAAGATTCTGTCGGCAATGGGCGTTGTGGAAATCCGACGGGGAGACGGCACGTATATTTCGGATAAGATCGGCCCGTCTCTGATTGAGCAGATGATGCTGCAATTGGTAAAAAGAGACCGTGACTCCGATGAATTGGCGCAGATTCGCGAGATTATCGAAAGAGGCATTGTCCAATTGAGCATCCAAAATGCAACCGAAGAACAAATCCAGGCGCTGCGCGATGTATGGGAAAGACAGAAAAAAGAAGTTGAGGAAAAACGATTTGATCATAATCATCTGATTTCATCGGAATTGGCATTTCATGAAGCGATGGTGGATTGTACAAACAATGAACTCCTAAAATTGCTGTATATGTATATTCTGGAATTATTCCTTCCGGAGAGATATCAGTATAAGGATTGTGACTATGAAGAGCATATGCATATTGCCGTACGCGTGCACGCGCCGGTTATAGAAGCGATTGCAAACCGGGATCCCGAAGCAGGGGATGCCGCCATAAGAGAAACGACGTATCAGTGGGTCAGGTTGACAGATAAAAATGAATAAGGTTTCCATGAATGAATAAGTGGTTGGATTCGAATGAATCGGCCACTTTTTTTGGCTTTAAACGGCTTTTGTTCTTTTCTAATTATCTCTCAGATAAAGGAAGATAATTACTAAAAAGATTGCGAATACCGCCGCATTGTGGTAAAGTAGTTTTAAACATCGGACGTCTTATGAAGCAGGTGGAATCGCGGAGGATTTTTATTTCAGGTGCGTGAAATCGATATCAGTCAAACCGCACAAATAAGCATAGGCATGGATCCGGTTCATTTCGGGATCATGATGTGTTCGAACTTAGCTGTCGGACAGGTAACACCGCCCTTTGGCGTGAATCTGTTTGTGGCAGCCGGTGTAGCAAAAGCCAAGCTGGAA
>JAAYQA010000036.1 GCA_012519495.1 Tissierellia bacterium
ATGATCGAACACCAGATCCTGCCTTCCACCTTCCGCATGGGTGTGATTATGGTGACGGCCGTGATTCTTGTCCTGTTGATTTTCGGACTGGCCCGTGCGCACAAACGGTGGACCTTTGCCACCATGGCGGTCATTATCAGCATCGTGGCGGCGTTTTACACTTTGGGGGCCTACACCGTATTGACCACAGCCGGCGGTTTAAACAAAATGACAACCACCGAACCGGAAACCGTGTCGATGGCATTGGTTGCGCGAAACGATTATCCGGATGATTTCGCCGATCGGATCAATACGTCCAAAATCGGTCTGGCTCTGGCGCAGGATGAAGAGAATATCCGCAACTTTTTGCAGGAATTGCAGGAAAACAATATAGCCCCGCAACCGGTAGAACGCAGCTCGTATTCGGAGGCGGCGCAGGCGCTGCTTTCTGCAGACACCGATCTTATGGTCCTGAATGAAGCGTACCGACCGCTCATTGAAGAAGTCCTGCCGCAGTTTTCCACCGATACCAAAGTACTGGAAGTCTATCATATCGAAGCGGTAACCGAGGCCCCACCGGTAACCGAAGTGCCGAGCGAAACAGCAGCAAATGCGGTAAACATCTATCTTTCGGGGATCGATACCCGCGGGCCGATGACCAGCTCGTCCCGTTCCGATGTAAATATCCTGGTCACGATGAACTTTGATCAGAAGCGGGCGCAGATTCTGAGCGTACCGCGTGACTCATATGTGCAGATCCCCGGCTACGGGATGAACGAATACGACAAACTGACCCATGCCGGCGTCTATGGGGTGAACACCTCCAGACAGACAATGGAAAATCTGCTCCTGACGCAAATCCCGTACTATGCGCGCGTCAACTTTACATCTTTCCGAGAGCTGATAGACGCCGTGGGCGGGATCACGATCGACAATCCGGCAGCCTTCTTTCACGGGGAGCATTATTTCCCGCAAGGGGAAGTGGAACTCAACGGAGAGCAGGCGCTCGCGTTTGTCCGCGAACGGTATTCGCTGGCTGAAGGCGACATCGGCCGCTCCAATAATCAGGTTATCCTGATCGAAGCGCTGATGAAAAAGATGCTGCAGCCGGCCATGCTGCCACAGATTCCGTCTTTGATCAATATGCTGGGCGATTCGGTCGACACCAATATGCGCACCAACGAAATGATGAATGTAGCCAATCAGTTTATGACCCAAACCGGCGACTGGGAATTCGAGCAAGTTGTTTTGGAAGGCACAGGCGCATCCGGCCTGCCCTCCTACGCCATGCCCGGCTCGGACCTGTACATGTACGTGTTGGATGAAGAAAGCCTGAAAGAGGCCCAGACGAAGATCCATGAACTGATGATTAAAGAGTAAGAGAGAATAGAATCATTGGAAAGAAAGCCCGATTTCATAAGAAGTCGGGTTTTTGTTTTGTATAGGGGGATAAGCACGCTATAATAGTATTGTAAGTACTTACCTTATACTAACGCAGTAAAGAACCGAAAGGAGACGGATATGGCAAGGACGATGCGGTCGGCGTTTTCGGAGACCAGGAATCGGAGTACGATCATTTCTCCCGCATCGGGGATGTGTTCCAAATGCACGGAGGATTGTGAGAGTTTTTGTGAAATTGCGCTGTCGGCGGTGTTGGGAGCAAGGACGGTGTATCCTACGACGACGGGTGCGAATCAGGTGGCTTCGGAGAAGGAGTATCCGATCAGTTATGCCGATCTGAATATCAATGGCCGGGTGTTTGGGGCAGATGGACTGGCCGAAGGCAGCACAAGTGCAGAGGTTTTTCATGTGAATCTGGAAAGAAGCTACGGGACGCTTTATCCGGTGAAATTGGCGATGCCGGTTATTTTGCCGGCTTTGATCAAGCTGAACTGGCGGGATTATTTTGCCGGTGCGGCCATGGCGGGAGTCAGCTGCGTAGTGGGGGAAGATGCCCGGCTGAAAGATCCGGGTTTGCAGCTCACTGACGGCAAGGTAACGGCCTATCCCTGGCTGGCGGAGATCCTTAGCAGTTTCAACACCTACGATCGCGGTTACGGGCAGATTATCGTGCAGTGCAATACGGAGGATGATGCGGCCGGTGTGCCGGAGATAGCGTTGACCGAATATGGAGCCAAAGCGATTGAATTCAAATTCGGGCAGTCAGCGAAAGGAACCCAGCCGGTAACCTTACTTAAAAACCGGGAAGAGGCACTGGCAAAGCAGGCAATGGGCAGCCTGGTGCATCCGGATCCGTCGGATCCGGTCGTGGCAAAAGCCTATGAAGAAGGCGTGTGCCCCAATTTTTATGTATACGCCAGACTCCCGATGTGGGACGAAGACTTTTTTGCCAAACGCATTCAGGCACTGCGGGATGTAGGCATGCAGAATGTGTATTTCAAAATGGCTTCTTTTGACAAAAAGGATATGGAGCGGGTTTTGCGTATCGCGATCGACAATCAGGTGGATATGGTTACCTTTGACGGCGCGGGCGGCGGCAGCGGCTACAGTCCTTGCAAGATGATGAACGAATGGGGTTTGCCGGCGATTCTTCTGGAGCATGTGCTTGTCGGCATACTGGAAAAGCTGCAGGCAGAAGGCCATACGCTGCCCGCGGTTGCCATAACCGGTGGTTTTGCAGCAGAAGACCAGGTGTTTAAAGCCCTGGCGATGGGCCATGGTTTGATTCAGGCGGTGGGACTCTGCCGGGCCTCGATGGCGGCTGCCATGCGCGGCAAACAGATCGGTGAGGCGATCCGCGCAGGAGAGACTCCGGAGATGCTTGCTTCGTATGGTTCTTCGGTGGAAGAGGTATTTTTGGATCTGCCGGATCTGCGCGCTTTGTACGGCAAACAGGCGAATGCCTTTTCGACCGGTGCAATCGGCGTGTTCTCGTACTTGAACCGCATTGCTTTTGGTCTGAAGCATTTTGGTGCTTTGAACCGGAAGTTTGATGTGAGGCTCTTTGACCGCTCCGATCTGTTGCCACTGACCG
>JAAYQA010000037.1 GCA_012519495.1 Tissierellia bacterium
AGTCGGCGGCGGACCGGCCGGGCTTTCTGCGGCTATCTCGGCCAAAGAAGCCGGTGTCGATGACATCATCGTTATTGAAAAACTGGATATCCTGAGCGGAAACGGGAAGTTTGACATGAACTTCTTTGACCTGATTAATTCCCAGGCGCAAAAAGAAGCCGGGATAGAGATCGGGGCGGAAGAGTTTATCGAGATGAAAGAAAACACCACCGACTCCGACGCACGCGTTGCGGCGTGGGCGGAAGAAAACATGAAACTGGACGAATGGTTCCGTTCCATGGGGATTGAACTGAACTATGCCTACGGCACGACCAATCACATGCGCGAAGAAGATGAATACGCCGGCGAACATATTCAGGACCATCTGGAGAAAAAAGTACAGGAATTGGCGATCGATGTCCGCACCGGCACCAAAGGCCTGGATCTCATTATGGAAGACGGCAAGGCAACGGGCGTATCGGTAGAAAACAAAGACGGCACCTACATTATCAAAGCGGACGCGGTCATTATTGCAACCGGCGGCTTTGCCTCCAACAAAGATCTTTTGGCAAAATATGCACCGGGAGCGGAGAGCCTGGGCACATCCAATCAGATCGGTACCACGGGCGACTTTGTGGACGTGTTCGAGAAAAACGATATGCAATTGGGCAATATGGACCGCCTGAATGTATTTGCTTTTACGATTCGTAAAACCCGAGACCTCACAGGTGGCGCCGATGACTTCCTTTTGGTCAACAAAGAAGGAAACCGCTTTGTGACAGAAAAAGGCCGCGGACTGGAGTTCGGTCATCTGATTGCCGAACAAACCGGCGGCAGCGCCTACTATATTTACGATCAGGCCGGACACGATTCGGTATACCGTCTGCAGAAACATGCAGCACTCGGCTATCATGAAAAGGCCGATACGCTGGAAGAGCTCGCAGAAAAACTGGGAATCGACGCGGTGAATCTGACACAAAGCGTTCAGACCTATAATGATGCGATCCAAAACGGAAAAGAAGACCCGTTCCGGGGGGAAAATGTGTTTGAACGCCCCTTTGCAGAAGAAGGCCCCTACTACGGAGTGGAAGTGGTATCCGCCGTGCACATGACATTGGGCGGTGTGGTAGCCGACGAAAACGGCCAGGTGCTGAACAATGCAAACGAACCGGTCGAAGGCCTGTATGCCGCGGGCGAGGTCACCGATGTCAGCGGCGCCTTCAACGCAGCGATCCTCTTTGGCCGCATTTCCGGACAAAAAGCCGGCGAATACGTACTGGCGCAATAAGTTTTTTCGAAACATCCCGCTGTAAAAACGGCGGGATGTTTTTTTACGTTTGTAAATGGGTAAAGCTTTACAATAGTCATTATTGTATAGGAAAAGGTAAAGAAACAGGAGACAGTCCTTTCGGAAATAGGGGATACAATAAGGACAATAAGAAAACAGAAAGGAGAACAATGAAATCCTATTTGCAAGACGAAGCGTTTAAAGACAAGTTGGTTCGGATAAGAAACGATTTCCATGCGAACCCCGAACTCAGTCACGAGGAGTTTGAAACAACGGAGAAGATTCGCCGTTATGTTACAGACCTCGGGTACGAAGTGTTGGATATTGGACTCAAAACGGGATTGGTGGCCAGACTGCGCACAAAAGAAGAAGCGCCGTCTGTTTTATTGCGTGCCGATATTGACGCCTTGCCGATTCATGAAGCAAGCGACAAACCCTATGCGTCCAAAGTAGACGGCAAGATGCACGCCTGCGGTCACGATGTGCATGCAACGGTATTGATCGGGGCGGCGGAGATTCTGGCCGCACAGAAGGATACCCTGCCGGGCACGGTCTATCTTTTTTTCCAGCCGGCAGAAGAAGTAAACGAAGGCGCCCGCTCAGCGATCGACAACGGACTGTTTGAAAAATACCCGATCGATGTAGTCCTGGGACAGCACAATCAACCCTTGTTGCCGACAGGAACCGTCGGCGTACGCGAAGGCGGTCTGATGGCGGCGGTGGATACCCTGCGCGTCAAAGTCACGGGAAAAGGCGGCCACGGTGCGATGCCCAACGAAACCATCGACCCGGTGATTGCCACAGCGGCCATGCTGCAGAACCTGCAGTCCATTGTCAGCAGAAATGTCTTCCCGCTGGAAGGAGCGGTCATATCGATCGGGTCCATTCACGGCGGCCAGGCAAACAATGTCATCCCCGACTTCGTGAAGTTTACCGGTACCGTGCGCAGTTTCTCGGAAGATGTCAGAGAGCTGCTGCATAAGCGGATTCATGAAGTACTGGAACAAACGGCAAAGGCCTATCAGGTTGAGGTAGAGATCGAATACATTTTCCATCTTCCTCCGGTGTCCAATCCCAAAGAATACGCCGATCTGGCCAAGGAAGTGGTCCGCGACGTATTGGGCAAGAATGCGGCCGTTGTACCGACCCCGTCCATGGGCGGCGAAGACTTTGCCCTGCTTTTGGACCAGGCGCCCGGTGTATTTTTATGGCTTGGCGTAGGCAATCCCGAAAAGGGAATTGAACATGTATGGCATCATCCGTCCTACGATGCCGATGAGGATGCCTTTGCCCCCGGCGCTGTCGTGATGGCTGAAATGGCAAAACGCATGCTCGAACACGTAAAGGAGGTTTGATTTGAAGAATTACAAACTGCATCTTCTCGTTCTCATTTTAGTCATTATTGCAGAGTTTATCGGAACGGTAACCATCCCGTTGGGCTTTGGCAGCATTATCCTGCTTCCCATGCTGTTTGCCATGGTATTCGGCTTATTGCTTACGATGAAACCGCTGCGCATCGCCAATGAAAAAGACATGAAAGACGCGGGCAGTCTGGTCAGTATTACGCTGCTTCTCTTAATGGCCAAATACGGAACCAATATCGGCCCGACGATTCCCGATCTGATCGCATCGTCGCCGGCACTTATACTACAGGAATTCGGGAATATCGGCACGGTATTCTTAGGCGTTCCGTTAGGACTGGCCTTAGGAATGGGCAGAGAAGTGATCGGTGCGGCACACTCCATCGGCCGCGAGCCGAATGTCGCATTGATCGCCGACAAATACGGGCTCGATTCACCCGAAGGCGAAGGCGTCCTGGGTGTGTATATTGTCGGTACCGTACTGGGAACCATTCTGATTTCTCTTCTGGCAAGCATACTGGCTACTGTATCGCCCTTGCATCCGTATTCCCTGGCCATGGCAGCCGGTGTCGGATCGGCATCGATGATGACCGCTGTTGTGGGCACCCTGGCGGAACTGTTCCCCGACATGACCGAAATGCTGACCTCTTACGGCACGGCATCCAATGTATTGTCCGGTCTGGACGGCGTGTATATGTCGCTGTTTATTTCCCTGCCGCTTTCGGAATGGATGTACCGAAAATTCCGTGGCAACAAAGAGAGCCGAGGTGTAAAGAATGGAAAATAGAGAAAACAAACACGTCGTATTTGGTGTTGTCATACTGATAACCGCCCTGATCTCTTTGGTCGGAAACTGGGTCGGCACAAAAGTAAGCCCCATCGAAGCTCTGCCGGGCATGCTTGTCCTGGTGGGTATTGCGGCCGTCGGCTATATTATTTCCGAAGTGCTGCCGTTTAAGTCCCCCGCGGTTTTGTGGATCGTAACCCTGGGTGCGGTGGTTACCTTCCCGTCGTTTCCCGGGGCTGCGGTGATTACCGAATACGTGAGCAAAGTAAACTTTCTTGCCCTGGCGACCCCGATACTTGCTTACGCGGGGATCTACACCGGTGAGAATCTGGACAATTTAAAGAAATCCGGCTGGAAGATCATCGTTTTAACCTTTGGTATCATGGTGGGGACGTATCTGGGTTCGGCTTTAATTGCGCAATTGATACTCTCACTTATGGGTCAGATTTAAAAAGCAGAGATCAGCTATGCGTATGCTTGCGTAGCTGATCTTTTTTTTATGAACAGGAGCATACTATGGATCATCAGAAAATGGACTGGGGCTATGTAAAGTGGTTTATCCCGCCCCAGGGAAGCGGGCTGCAGGGGAAAGTCACCATCGGCGTTTCTTCGGTGGATCCGGGCGTGGAGCAAAAGCCGCATATCCATTACGGAAACGCACAGTTCTTGTACGTGCTGAAGGGGAAGGGCTTTTGCTGCGTAAACGGGAACAAAAAAACGCTCAAGCCGGGGGAATACTATTATGTGCCGGCCAATAGCGAACACCAGACGATCAACACGGGTACCGCCCCCATACTGGAACTGGTCGTGTCGGTTCCGGTGCAATGGCAAACCGGCGAATGGACCGAAACCAATCCGGTGGCATCTCCCTTGGAAGAAGCGATCCGCTTTTTGGATCTGGAGTCATTGGTCGAACAGGGTTTTCCGATTCTGATCACCGATGCCGACGATCACATCCTGCTGTTCGGTCCGGATTTTCCCGCCTGTTTTTTGCACCGCTACAATGCGGACACAAAAGACACGCGCTGCCAGGGCTGGACGGATACAGCCAGAATCGGTGAACAACAGTGCAGCTGCGGCACGATTCTGTATCATATCCCGATTCTGGAAAACGGAACAGAGATCGGTTGGATTCACGGCGCATTCCAGGGAGAAAGCGGAGGCGATTGCGGGAAGAGTTCTAAGGCTACTCTGTCGCGTTCCACAGCCACCGGGATTGAAGAGTTCCTGCTGCAAATTGCGGAAGGCCTGTCGGAATATGTAAAGTATCAAAAAATGCGGAGCCGGCTTTCCGCCAATGAAGAAATGATCCGCACGCAGGACTCGGATATCGAACGCATGTCGGATTCCTTGCTGCAGGAAAAGAAACGCTCCACCGATCTGCGTATCAATCATCATTTTCTCTTCAATATCCTGAATCATTTTGCCTCCTTGGCCCTGACCGGGGAGCGCAATGATTTGTATGAGGGGATTATTGACTTGAGCACCATGCTTCGCGCGTCGTCGCAGCCGGTGGAAAAGCTGGTCACCCTGCAGGAAGAGCTGGATTTTGTCGCCATCTATTTGCGGCTGCAAAAGCGCAGATACCAGGACGGCATGCGCGTCATTGTCGAGATCGACGCAGCGCATCGCAAACAGTCGGTCCCGTTTAATTTCATGCAGCCGATCATTGAAAACGCCTTTGCCTACGGCTTCATGGAATATGACGGGGACAAAGAAATCTATATCTGCTCACATACAGAAGACGACCGCTTTGTGCTTACGATCAAAAACAATGGCGTACCGGTCGACATGGTCACGATCAACCGTTTGAACCAGGAGCTGCACAAGAAAACCGGACACGGGCTGAATCTCATTTACGAAAAACTGCAATTGGCATACGGTTCGGATTTCACAATGAAGATCGGTGTAAAGGAAGGATTCACCCGGGTGCAGATTGCCATCCCAAGGAGTGCCGTATGATTCGCTGTTTTATTATCGACGACGAAAAAGCCGTTTCGGGGGTGATCCAGTACTTTATTGCGCAGGAGAATATTCCCATACAGGTAGCCGAGGTGGTATACGACGGAAAAAGAGGCAAAAAAATTCTGGATACCGACCAGCCCCATCTGGTTTTTATCGACATTCAGATGCCCTTTTTCAACGGTCTGGAACTGATGGAGCGCTTTCCGCAGCATAAGTATATTGTGGTCACCGCCTTTGACTTTTTCCAGTATGCGCATAAGTCGCTACAATTGGGGGCGGTGGATTATCTGCTTAAACCGATCCAGAAAGACAAACTGCTGGAAGCCATACAGCGGGCGTTGGGCTATAAGCTGTATCGGGACGAAATCACCGATCATATCGTGCAGATCCTGCAGCGGGATTTCGCCCAAAGGCTGACCCTGCAGGCCATTGCCGACCGCCTGGGGTATCATCCGGCGTATATTGCGCGGCATTTCAAGAAGATCACGGGCCTTACAATCATGGAACAGCTGACAAAAATCCGCATGAACGAGGCCAAACGCCGTTTGCAAAACGGAGAAGATACCATACAAAGCATCGCGGAGCAATGCGGTTACCGGTCCGAATCCGGTTTTTACCGCGACTTCAAAAAGGAGTTTTCCCTTACTCCGTCCATGATGCGATCAGGTCAAGAAATAGAATGAAAATGTAAATAACGGTTATTGTTGCGATCCCTCCTCTTTGAGATACTGTATAAAAGGAGGGATTTTATGAATATCAACACCATTGTCAGCACGTTGGAATCCATTATTTGGAGCAATTGGCTCGTCGGGCTATGCCTTTTGGCAGGGATTTATTTTTCGATCCGTATGGCTTTTCCGCAAGTGCGACTCTTTAAAGACATGATCACCCTGTTGCGCTCGGGGCAGACAACAGAAACCGGCGTAACCCCGTTTCAGGCCTTTGCCACCAGCGTGGGCGGCCGGGTCGGCGTAGGAAACATTGCCGGCGTTGCCACGGCGATCGCGATTGGCGGGCCGGGCGCTGTATTCTGGATGTGGCTGAGCGCGTTTTTGGGCGCCGGTTCCGCGTTTACCGAATCGGCTTTGGCACAGGCGTATAAAGTAAAATCCGGCGATGTCTACATCGGCGGACCGGCTTACTTTATCGAAAAAGGGATCGGCATGAAATGGTATGCCGTGCTGTTTGCCCTGGCGACGATTCTGGCACCGGGGGTTTTAATGCCCAGTGCGCAAACCCATACGATTGCCACCTCCGTCCAATCCGGTTTTGGCATCAATATGACAATCACCGGCGTGATACTGGTCGTTTTACTGGCCCTGATCATTTTCGGCGGGGTAAAACGGATCGGTAAAACCGCAGAAATCATCGCGCCCTTTATGGCGCTTGGCTATGTGGTCGTTGCCTTTATCATCATCGGCGCAAACATCGGCCGCGTACCGGAAATCTTCGGTCTGATTTTCTCTTCGGCGTTTGCCATGAATGCACTGTATGGCGGCATTATCGGTTCGGCGATCTCCTGGGGCGTAAAACGGGGCGTATACTCCAACGAAGCCGGCCAGGGTTCCGGCGCGATCGTATCTGCTGCGGCCGAAGCTGATCACCCGGCAAGCCAGGGATTGGTACAGGCGTTTTCGGTCTATATCGATACGCTGGTTGTGTGCTCAGCAACCGCCTTTATGATTCTCATCACCGACTCCTACAATGTTATCGGGGAAGGGCTGGCAGCCCCCATTACCGAACATTTGCCGGGGGTGGAATACGGCGTTTTGTACACACAGGAAGCCGTCAATACGCTTTTGGCCGGTTTTGGTGACAAATTCATTGCCGTTTCGGTCTTTCTTTTTGCTTTTACTTCCCTGATGGCCTATTACTATCAGGCAGAGTCCAATGTAAGCTATTTGTTCCCGAACAAACCTCTTGCCATCACGATTTTCCGCCTGATCTTTTTGGGCACCAGCTTCTACGGCGTATTAAACACCAGCGAACTGATCTGGACCTTCGGCGACTTGGGCGTAGGCATTATGGCCTGGTTAAACATTATTGCCATCCTCATTCTGTCCAATCAGGGCATAAAGCTCCTAAAAGACTACGAAGAGCAGAAGAAACAAGGTTTGGATCCGGTGTTTAATCCCGCCACAATCGGCATAAAAAGCGAGGTTTGGGAAGCCAAGTACAGAGAAAAGAGAGGCAAGTAGATGCTGCATTATACAAAACAGTCCGACCCCGCCTTATACGATCTTTTGCAAAAAGAGTATCAGCGCGCATCCAACAATATTGAAATGATCGCATCGGAAAGCACCGTACCGTATGAGGTGATGGAGCTGACCGGATCGGTTTTCACCAACAAAACCCTGGAAGGCTATCCCGGGAACCGCTTCCAGGCGGGGAGTGAGGTAGCCGACGAACTGGAACGCCTGGCCAATGAACGCGCCAAAGCGCTTTACGGGGCAGACCATGTGAATCTGCAGCCGTATTCGGGGATTACCTCCAACTATTCGGTCTACGCATCGCTTTTGCAACCCGGCGACAAAGTGCTTGCCATGCGTCTGGACCACGGCGGGCATTTAAGCCACGGCAGCGTGGCAAACTTTCTTTCCAAAGTATACGACTACCGGCACTACGGGGTAAACCAAGACACCGAACAGATCGACTACGAACAATTGGAAGAAATGGCCCGCAGTTTTCGCCCCAAGCTGATCATCGCCGGCGGCAGCAGTTATCCCCGTGTGATCGACTTTGCGCGTATCGCCAAAGTAGCCAAAGAGGTCGATGCCGTCTTTATGGTCGACATGGCCCATATTGCGGGGCTGGTGGCTGCAAAACTCCATCCGTCGCCCATTCCGCATGCGGACGTGGTTACCTCCTCCACCACGAAGACCTTTGCCGGTCCCCGTGCAGGCATGATTTTCTGCAAAGAAGCCTTTGCCAAAAAGATTGACCAGGGTGTATTCCCGGGCGCGCTGGGTTCCATCCATATTCACACGATGGCAGCCAAAGCATGGTCGTTGCAGTATGCATCCACCGACGCCTACCGCGCAATTATGCAAAAGGTGCTGGACAATGCCAAAGCCCTGGCCGCAGCGTTGGAGAAAAAGGGTTTCCGTATCGTAAGCGGCGGCACCGACAATCACATTGTCATGGTCGACCTGCGCGAAAAGAACATCAGCGGCAAGCAGTTCCAAAACGCATTGGACTCGGTGGGCATTACGGTCAACAAAAACCAGATCCCGTTTGACCCGGCCAGTCCGTTTGTCACCAGCGGCGCGCGCATCGGCACCACCTGCGTGTCCCAAAGAGGGCTCGGCCCGGCAGAGATGGACATCATTGCCGGCATTATGAACGACGTAGCCGAAAACCCGGAAGATACCGCCGTGCTGGAGGCCTGCCGAAAGAAAGTGCTCTTACTGATCGAACAATTCCCCCTTTATACGGACCGTGCGTTTTTTGAATAGTCCATAGAAAAACCGGCACAGGAGACAATCCTGTGCCGGTTTACTTTTGTTGTACTACAGCTTGCTTCCGACGATACGAAACGCGCCGACTGTACCGGATACTTCATACGAAACAAGCAGCACCGGTGCTTCCCCTACATCGGAAGCGGAACGGATGATCGCCAGCCCTTCCGGACCGGAATCGCCTTTTACGTCTTCCGAGAAATCGCGGGTATTCTGATATTCAATAAAGTAGGGATGGGTCGGTTCGGTGATATCATACAGCATCACCCCGCCGATGCGTTCCAAGCCGATAAACGCATAGGTGCGGCCCCACTCGGTAAAGAGCAACACGCCTTCGGGCTCCGGTCCCTTGTTGTCGGAACGGTTGTCGATTTTCGTATTGCTGTGGCTGGCGTTAAAGTATTCCGGGAACGCCTGGGCCGTAATCTCTTCCATATCCGAACCGCTGTCGTATACGAGTTGCATCGTATCCGCTTCAAATATCGCGAAAGAACGGCCGCCTAAGAGATAGGTCTTGTCAACATCCAGGCCTTCAAAGGCATCCTCTTTGTACACTTCCACTTCATAGCCTTCGACATCAATCTTTTCTACATTCTCATAATCGCCCCATTCGCGCGCGTCGCCTTCGTTGGCGGTGACGATATAGCCCTTGCCTTCCGCCTCATACCAGCCGATCGCGTCGGGATTGTAAATCCCGTAGAAACCTTTTTGGGGTACGATACCGATCTTTTTGTCCTGCAAAATATCGATCGCGTTTTCTTCCAGTCCGTGATCCTTAAAGCCCAGACCCAGTACGCTTTCAATCGTCAGGGTTTCCAGATTTACCGTAGCAATTGCATTGTTCTCCTGCAAAGAAACATAGGCCTTTTCGCTGTCACCGGATACGGCAACAAACTCCGGTTCCAGATCTACAGAAGGAGCAGCGCCCGGTTTCAAGAGAACCTTGTTGGCAAGCAGCTCGCCCCTTTTGGCATCAAACGCCGTAAAGTCCAAAACCTTCGTAACGCCGGTTTCGTAATTGTGCACAGTGATCGTCCCTTTCGGGTCAATCAGGCCGGGGCCGTAGCCTTCCCGCGGCTCGCCTTCATCTGCCGTGATCACCCATTTTCCGTCCGGGCTGATCGTCACCATATCCGGCTGAGCGCCTGTGGCAAATTCCGATGCGATCTTCTGGTCTTTCAAAATCACAACGCGTCCGGCGTCATTCGTCCCTTTGGCCTGCAAAGCCACCGCATTGTAATCGCCTTTGGGACTGCTGGCAACCGAGGTAATATCGCCGATGACAAAGTCAGTCAACTGCTCTTTGAAATCGATCGTCTTGCGCGACGGTTCGGTAATCTGTCCGTCTTTCACCGCAAA
>JAAYQA010000038.1 GCA_012519495.1 Tissierellia bacterium
TAAGTATAGGCGATGCCGATATTTCCCTTATTCTGTAATGCACAGGCCCGCTCCACCAGTTCTTCGGGGCTGACAGGATACGTGCGCACCGGACTCTCCGGATGGGCAATCGCGCAGTTCTGACAAAACGGACAATCCAGATTGCAACCGGTCGTGCCTACCGACAGAATCAGGCTGCCCGGATAAAAGCGGTGCAGCGGCTTTTTCTCTATCGGGTCGAGCCCGGCCGACACGATGCGCCCATAGGTCCGCGAGCGGCTTTGCTGTTCTACCGCCTCCCGGCTGTTGCAACGCCCCTTGTATGTGTCTGTTAATATGCAGTGATGCGGGCACACCGGGCAGACGGTCTTATTCATGCCGCGTGACCGTAAACCGGTACAGCTGGATCTTTTCGTCGTCCCGAATATTTGCTTTGTTGCGGGCGATGGCAATCTGATACGCCACCGTGTCCACCCCTTCCAGGTCGGGCAAAAGAACCCCGCGTTTTTTGCCGCTCTCTACAATCACCCCGTAGGTTTTCGGATCCAGATCCGCTTCGGACCGAATCGGTTCGGGCCGGCTCAACACATCCACCGAAACAACCAGCTCCGGCAGTTCCTTTTCTGTGAGCGGTAAAAAGCGGGGATCTTCAAACGCGGCACTGATGGCATTGGTTTTTATCTCTTCGTCGATCGTAGCAAAACGGGGAATCAGCGTGCCGATACACCCGCGCAGCTCTCCTTTTCTGTGCAGCGTGACAAAAACCGCGGCCCGCGTCTGCGGAAAATCCGCGCCGGCAACAGGAAGCGCGCGGCCTGCCAGGCGGTTTTGGATGGTGTCGTGGGCAAGTTTCACATACGGATGCATTTTATTCTCCTGTCTTCTCTTCCCGTTCATACAAAACGGTGCCGTAGCCTACGCCGAAGGGCCCTTCATAGGAACTCTGCAAGGTTTTTTTCTGTTCCTTCTCCAGGGCGCCGCCTAAGATCACAAACGTCCGGTGTCCGCATTCGGACGCGTTTCTAAGAAAGCTCTCGTCATAATCCAATAGCGCAGAAAAATCGGCTGCACGCAGATCCTGCATGACCTGTGCATCGTAGGCGGGGCCTTCTTTTTTGTAGCCATAGGGTCCGGTTTCTTTTAATACATGCGACAAGTCTCCGCTGGCAATAAAAGCCGTCTGTCCGCCTTCTTCTTTTGCCGTTTGCGCCAGTACGCGCCCCATCTCCCAGTGCTTTTCCAAAGACAATCCGCTAATTGCCACACGCACAATCGGGCAGTGCAGCCCCGCTTCCTGCAAAAAGAACAAGGGGACCGCCGTTGCATGATCGGCTTGCGGATGGGTGTCCGTTGCGTAGGGAATCCGCCTTTGCGCTTCTTTTCGCATCAGTCTGCGCAAAAAATCGGGATCCCCCTGTGCATCCAGGCGGGTGTCATAGTCGCCGAACGCGCGGAAGTTCCCGATAAATTCTGTGTCGGATGGCAGAAGAAACAAATCTTTATACATCGGCACATGCGACGATACAATCACCACGCGGTCGGGTTTTTCCTCCGCAATCGCCCGGCAAATGCTTCGGTAAGCGCGGACCGTATCCGGAATGCCGTCTTCCGATCCCCGCCCCACCGAAGGAACCAGCAAGGGCGGATGCGGCAGTACAGCTGCCAGTTTCATCGTTGGTTCCTCTTTCTTTTTCGTTCGTTTCGTTCATTGTATTCGACACTGCGCAAATTGCGCACCCGCACCATCGTGCTTAGTACCACCGCCACCAATGGCCCCACAATCACCCCCGCCGGGCCGAGCAGCAATGAACTGGCAATCGTAACCAATACGGTCACAAACGGATGCACGCCGATCGAACGGCCGGTGATAATCGGGTCGATGACCATACGCAGTACCGTAATAATGACATAGAGTATCCCTAAGGCCAGTGCCATCGACTGCTGCCCCCGGGCCAGCGTAATGGCCGCCCAGGGAATCATAATCAGGCCACTTCCCACCATCGGGATAAAATCCACCGCGGCAATGCCCAGCGCTTTTGGCAGCGGCGCACTGACGCCGATGATGAGAAGACCGATCGCATACAGAACAAAAACCACGCCCAGCATGATAAACTGCGCCTTCAGATACGCGCGCAACGAGCGCGCACTTTCTTTCAGAATCTCTTTGATCTCGTTCAAATAAGGGTTCCTCTATTCTGTGAATCCGGGCTTGCCCAATTCTCTAAACATACTGACTTTATACGCTTCCACACCCGGTTGATTAAACGGGTTCACCCCGAGCAAGGTGGCCGATACGCCGCAGGCAATCATAAAAAAGTACAACAGCGCCCCGATGTGATACGCATCCGCCTTGGCAATCTGCAGGAAAATATTCGGCACGCCGCCTGCCACATGCGCTTTGAGCACCCCGCGCCGCGCTTTCTCATTGACCTCGTGCAAGGAAGCGCCCGCCAGATAATTCAGGCCGTCCAGATCCTCTTCGGTTTTCGGTACGGTGAGATCGCCCACGGGTTCTTCCACAAAAAGCACCGTTTCAAACAGATTCCTTTGGCCTTCCTGGATCATTTGCCCCATGGAATGCAGATCGGTCGTAAACTGCAACGACGCCGGGAAGATGCCTTTTCCCTCTTTGCCTTCCGATTCTCCGAACAATTGCTTGAACCATTCGCCGATTGTCATCAGATTGGGTTCGTAGGCCACAAACAGTTCGATATCTTTTCCTTCCTGCAAAAGGCGATTCCGGTGCAGGGCGTATTCCACAGCGGCATTGCCTTCTTCTTTTGTGGTGTATAAAGCCGAGGCGTCCTGTGCGCCGCGAAGCAGGGCATCGATATCAACGCCCGCCGCGGCAATGGGCAAAAGCCCCACCGCGCTCAAAAACGAATACCGCCCGCCGATATCATCGGGAACCACAAAGGTCTCGTAGCCCTTTTCATCCGCCAGTGTTTTTAAGGCGCCCTTTTCTTTGTCCGTTGTGATAAAGGTGCGTGTGCGGATTTCCTCTTCGGTGTACTTTTCCTGCATCCATTCCGCGATCACCCGGTAGGCCAGGGCGGGTTCGGTTGTCGTGCCGGATTTGGAAATGACATTTACGGAATAGTCTTTATCCGCCAGATAATCCTTCAGTTCACGCAGATAAGAAGACGACAGCGTCTGCCCCGCGTAGAGGATCTCCGGGCCTGCAGGATTCCCGAAATACGGCAGCAGACTGTCCAATACGGCTTTTGTGCCGAGATACGAACCGCCGATTCCCACACAGAGCAGTACCTCGGATTGTTCGCGAATGGTTTGGGCCGCTTGTTTGATGCGTTCGTATTCCTGTGTATCATACGAAAAAGGCAGCCGGATCCAGCCTGTGAATTCGCTGCCTTTGCCTTGTCCGGACACAAGGGTCTCCAATGCGTGCAGACCGTTCTCCCAGTCTGTTTCATTCAGATTGCCTGCCCGGCTGAAGTCGGTGATTAATTGCATAGCTCTACTCCTTTTTCGTCAATCCGCATGAGAATCAGCGCGATATCGTCTTGCATTTCTCCCCATCGGAAACGGGTCACATTTTGCAGTATCATACGAAGGATATCCTCTTCCGCTCCTTGCACGAGAGAAAGAAGACGCTCTTCTCCGAACTGCTCGCCTTCTATGTTTACGGTTTCTGTCACCCCGTCGGTGTATAAAAGTACATGGTCACCTGTTTTCAGGGTCATGCTGGCATTTTTATAGGAAATAGCACGGAATACCGGCGACACCGGTACACCGGGCTGGCGGATGAATTCCGCTTTTTTGTCATTGTAAACCAAAGGCATTGCCGAATGCCCGGCATTGGTATGGCACAGTTCGCCCGTGTGAGTATCGTACAGACAGTAAAAGAGGGTGAAATAATTGGAATCGCCCAGATCGAGTTCACAAAACGCATCGCGCAGGCCCTCCAATACCACATTGGGCGTCGGGTCTTCATTGATCAGCGAGCGCATGGTCTGGCGCACAAAAATCGTCATCATCGACGCCGTCACCCCATGGCCCATTACATCGGCGATATAAAAAACGAAGCGGTGATCGTCTACGGCGATAATATCGTAAAAATCGCCGGAGAGTCGTTCCGACGGAAAATACTGCGCCTTAAAATGAACATTGCCCATGTCCATGCTTTCGGGCAGAATCTTTTTTTGTATGCTTCTTGCAAACTGAATATCATCGGACATTTTCCGATTCGTATTGACCAGATCGATCGTCAGATTAATTTTGGCGCTGATATCGTGATACACTTCCACAAAAGCCTGAATCCGCCCGTCTTCATATAATACCGGCGATGTGGTGACCGAATAGTATTCGTCGTCGATCCGCTCTTCCCGCACCACGGTGGATTTGGTGTGGCGTACATTGGGCACAGAAGAAAAGCCCAGCAGATAATTGGAAGCATCGTCAAAATACGTGCCCACCGGACTCCGGCCGATCTTTTGGATCATGGCCCGATTGGCATAGATATAGCGGCCGTCTTCGTCCAGCACACTGACAAGATCCGCCATGCTCTCCAGTACATGATACACCGTATCAAATTCTGCGATTCTGTCTTTCTGGTGTCCGAATAACATCATAGGCATTTCCTCTTAATCCCGTTTTCCAAAAATAGTAAGATCCTCTTTTTCACTTTGTAATGCCATTGTATCAAAACGCCGTAGTTCTGACAATGAAAGCAAACACAATGGATCCATGCGAAAGGATTACGCGGGAAATGCCTGTTTGAGCATCAAACGGCCGTAGGGGTTTTTCTAATCGTATCGGACGGGGCGTTGTTCGGTTTCCAGGCGGCGGGCGCAGGCGTAGATGGCATCGCTCAGCCGGTTTACATATTTGGCAACCATCGGGGCGATCTCGTAGCTCTCCTGCAGGCGGATAATGCGTCGTTCCGCCCGGCGGCAGACCGTGCGTGCCACATGCAGATGGGCCGATGCCCGCGATGAACCGGGTACGATGAATCCGGTCGGATTGTCGAGCTCACCCATCGCGCGGTCGATGATCTTTTCCAGATGCCGTACATCGTCTTCCGTAATTTCATGCGGTACCTTTTTCGGGTCGGATGTGGCCAGACTGGACGCGACCACAAACAGGCGGTTCTGCACCTGCAAAAGCGCTTCTCTGATCCAGTCTTCGTCGATCTCATGCAGGCACAGGCCCAGCCAGCTGCCGAGTTCGTCGATCGTGCCATAGCTTTCTACGCGAATATCGTCTTTGGGTACGCGGGTATTGTCAAACAGGCCGGTAGTGCCTTTGTCACCGGTTTTCGTGTATATTTTCATCGGTAAGCTCCTTAGTATTTGTAGTCTTTCGGGGGGCGCGGGCCGTAATACTGGAAATAGTCTACTTTCAGATCGCCGTTGTACAGTTTGCGCCGGCGGTCGGCCGGTTTCCCGTAGCAGGATTCAAAGCGTTCCAACGGAGAAAGTGCATAAACGGACCAGCTGGGTACGCTCTGAAACTTCCGGCCGAATGTGCGGATCAGGGCTTCGGCCTCCTCTTCTTTTCCCAGACGCGCTCCATAGGGCGGATTGGTCACGCACACACCGTATTTGTCCAGCAGGTCCAGTTCTTTTACATCTTTAATAAAAAACGTAATGTCCTCTTCCAGACCGATATTGGCGGCATTATCACGGGCGGACAGTACCGCCCGGTGTTCGATATCGGACCCGAAAAGAAACAGACGTCGGTCATAGTCGATCACAGAAAGAGCCTGCTTTCTTTCTGCCGCAAAAGCTTTGGCAAAATCGTCGGAGAAAAACTGTGCTGCAAATTCCCGATCCAGACCCGGCGCCATATTCCGCCCGATCATGGCGGCTTCAATCGGGATGGTCCCCGAACCGCAAAACGGGTCATGCAGTGTCCGTTCGGGATTCCAATACGACAAAAGCAAAAGGGCGGCTGCCAGGTTTTCTTTCAATGGGGCCTCGCCCTGTGCCTTCCGATACCCTCTTTTGTGCAGCGCGTCCCCGGATGTGTCGACCGTGATCGTGGCGATATCGTTTCTTAGGGAGACCTCCAGCGGAAACACGACGCCGCTTTCTGAAAACCAGTCCGTTTTATACGCTTCTTTCATTTTTTCCACAATGGCTTTTTTCACAATCGCCTGCGAATCGGAAATGCTGAACAGCTTGGACTTGTAGCTGCGTCCGTCTACCGGGAAAGCCGCATCCGGTGGCAGAAGTTCGGTCCACGGCAAGGCATAGGCGCCGTCAAAGAGTTCGGTAAAGCTTGTGGCGGAATAGCGCCCGAACACCAGGCGCACCCGGTCCGCCGTGCGCAGCCACAGATTCAGCCGGGCAATCTCTCTTGCACCGCCCTGTGTTTCCAAATGTCCGTCTTTTGTCTGTATATCGGAAAAACCCAATGCCTGCATTTCCCGCCGGGTGACGGCTTCCAGCCCGAAAGCGGTTGTTACCTGTATCTGATAATCCATACTTGCCTCTTTCTTCTTAATAGCTACACCACGGGTGCAACCCAAGTCATTCTTCCTCTTATGTTTACCCCACTTGCTTCTCGGGTACATACCATCAGGAAAGGAAGTGTTGCAAACATGTTAAGTAAAACGTATCAAACCGGTGACTGGAAAGGCGAAAAGCACGTTCCGTACATCAAAGCCCCCGAAACCGTAACCGCGGGCGAAAATTTTGAGGTAACCGTGCACATAGGGGAAGAAATCGGACACCCCAACACACTGGAACACTACATCGCCTGGATGAAACTGTACTTCCAGCCCGAAGGCAGCAATTACCCCGTGGAAGTCGGCACATTCACCTTTGCCGCGCACGGCGAGTACGACGTATTCTGCGAACCGCAGATCACCGCCGTTATGCAGGCTAAAAAATCCGGCACGCTCTACGCTGCCAGCTATTGCAATATTCACGGACTCTGGGAGAACAAACAGGAACTCACCGTAAAATAATAGGAATATTGCGATTTGCCCCGCACCAAGGGATCCGTCCCCGTGCGGGGCTTTTTCTTCGACCGCATCGGATGACGCCGATTGAAAAACATGGTAAACTAACAAAGAACAACCAAAATGTATAGGGGGTTGAAATGAACAAGACAATGTTAAATCATTACGCACAGTTGGCCATGGAAGTCGGCCTGCAGGTGAAAGAAGGCGACATCGTTTCCATTCGCTGCCCGGTCGAGGCACAGGCATTCGGCCGCGCGGCCGTACAAGCCGCATACGAAGCGGGCGCAAAAGAAGTCGATATCAACTGGGGCGACGATTTTGTCACGCGGCAGCGCTTCGAAAACGAAGCCCTGGATCATTTTACGCGCTTCCCCGAATGGCAAAAGGTGAAGTTTACGGATCTCGCCGAACGCGGCGCCAAGTTTCTTGCCATCTCTTCCGCCGACCCCGATCTTTTAGACGGGATCGATTCCCAAAAGATTATTGCCAATCAGAAGTCTACCGCCAAAGGACTGGAAGCATATCGCAAAAAAATGATGAACGATGAAGTGTCCTGGTGTGTCATCAGTGTACCGACCGGCAAATGGGCGCAGAAAATCTTCCCCGATCAAACCGAGGAAGAAGCCGTGGAAAGTCTGTGGGACCGTATCTTTGCGGCCACCCGCATGCATGAAACAGACCCCATTGCCGCCTGGAAAGCGCATTTGGACGATCTGCAAAAGCGACAGGACTTCCTGCAAAAGCACGATTTCGAAAAGCTGCACTTTACCTCCGACAAAGGTACCGACCTGGAGATTCTTTTGCCCGAAGGCCATGTCTGGACGAGCGGTGGTTCCAAAAACGCCAAAGGCGAACCCTTTGTCGCGAATCTCCCCACAGAAGAAGTGTTCACGCTCCCGCATAAAACCGGTGTAAACGGCGTCGTTTACTCCACCAAGCCCTTAAACTACGGCGGACAGCTGATCGACGATTTCCGCCTGGTGCTAAAAGACGGCCGCGTGGAAGAATACCAGGCAGCACAGGGAGAAAAAGCCCTGACAGAACTGTTCTCTGTAGATGAAGGCTCCCGCTATCTGGGCGAAGTAGCCCTGGTGCCGTATCATTCCCCGATTTCCGACACGGGCATCATCTTCTACAACACGCTGTTTGATGAAAACGCCGCCTGTCACCTCGCATTCGGAGAAGCCTATCCCACATCCTTGTCCGGCGGCGAAAAAATGACCGAAGAGGAACTGCAGGAAAAAGGAGTGAACCGCTCCCTTTCGCACGTAGACTTTATGATAGGAGACGCCACCCTTTCCATCACAGGCATCACCAAAGACGGAAAAGAAGTCCCCGTATTTGAAAAAGGCAATTGGGCCTTCTCATAAAAAAAGACCTCGCAAGGGGTCTTTTTTAATCCTCCAGATACGGGCGCAGGGTGCTTGTCCAGACTTCGATGAGTTTTTCTGCGCTCATTCTCGCATTGGCGGGGCTGGTGGAGGGCAGATAGTGCACGTTCACACCGGCTTCTTTCATTATGCGTTCGGCCTGGCGGCCGTTGACAAAGATCCCGCGGATTGCTGCCGTCTCCAGTATGGGGGTCAGATCGGCCGGGGTGGTATCTTGCATGGTTGCATCGGCGGATCCTTTGATCGTGCAGGCAATCGCCGCATCATACAGGGCCACATGGCCCTCTGTCAGCATCTTCTTTTTCTCCGGCACGGTGATAGGGGTTTTTGTCTGCAACACCGCGGCCAGCACTTTCCAGAAACGATTCTGCGGATTGCCGTAGAAAAAGCCTTCTTTTCTGGATAAAACCGAAGGAAACGAACCGAGGATCAGAATCCGGCTGTTTTTGTCGTAGACCGGCCGGATCGGATGGGTGAGCGACTGCCGGGTCATTCGGTCACCCGCACCCAGCCTTTTGCCCCGGCAATCTCATACAATTCCTCCGGGGTCAGTTTGACGCAGGAATTGGCCGAACCGCAGGCAGGGTAGATAATATCGTACGCCTTGAGCGACTCATCCAAATAAACAGGCAGCGCTTCCGGCACGCCAAAAGGGCACACCCCGCCCACGGCATGATTCGTTTTCTCCGGTACCTCTTCCGGCGGCAGCATGCGCGCTTTCATCCCGAAGGTCGCCTTAAACAAGCGGTTCTGTACGCGTACATCTCCCGCGGCAACGATCATCAGGCCGGTGTCTTCAAACTGATACGTCAAAGACTTCGCGATGCGGCCGGGTTCTGTACCCACCGCCTTTGCCGCCAGTTCCACTGTTGCCGACGAAACGGCGAACTCCTGTACGGCCTCTTCTTTCCCGTATTTTCGTAAATGCGCTTTCGCAATCTCCAAGCTCATGATTTCCTCCTGAATTCCTAACATATTCCCCATTCTGTCAATATTCATGTTATCATAAGAATGACATCTGACTAAAGGGAGAATCCGTTTTTGCAATCGGTTTTGCCTTTAGTCTGATGGTATCACAAATACGACCGATTTATACATTGAGGTGACCCTATGAAGCGAGCAAAATATATACCGGAAATAGAATCCCGATTGCGGGGCCGCATGGTCAAAGTCCCCGAATCCATTTATCAGTGCAGCGGGATCAATATTCTCGGCAAACGGATCAAGTCCCTTCTTTTTTCTACCGATGTGTCCATCATCAGCAATTGCAATGCCAATTCCGTCATTGCCGTCTATCCGTTCACACCCCAGCTGTCTATCACCAATGCGATTCTGGAAGTGGCGTCGGTGCCGGTTTTTGCCGGGGTCGGCGGCGGACAAACCACGGGTATGCGCTCGGTGATGTTAGCGCTGCAGTCGGAACTGTTGGGTGCCTACGGCGTCGTGGTCAATGCGCCGATGCCCAATGACAATATCCGCAGTATTGCCGAGGCGATCGATATACCGATCATTGCATCGGTCGGTGCCTTCCACGATGATTTTGCAGGCAAAATCGAGGCCGGCACACGCATATTCAACGTAACCGGCGGCCCTAAAACCGCAGAACTGGTCCGGCATATCCGTAAAATCGTCGGCGACGATTTCCCGCTGATTGCCACCGGCGGCGACAACGACGAGCATATTCTGCGCACGATCGAGGCCGGTGCCAATGCCATCACGTATACACCGCCCTCCTCGGCGGATATTTTCAAGGACGTTATGGTCGAATACCGCAAAAAAAAAAGACTAATGTAAGCTCTTAGCTGCTTAGCGCTGTGACATTGCCGGTGCACTCAAGTATAATAAGAGCGGAGGTGCTCTCTTGAAAAAAGTACTCATCCTGACCATATCGACCGGAGGCGGGCACAACGAAGTTGCCAGAAACCTGCGCATCGGATTTGAAAAATCCGGCTATGAAGTAGCCGTTATGAACTCCCTGGAAATTGCGCATCCCGATGTCGATACCGTCGTATCCAAATCGTATTCACTTCTGGCGGACAAACTGCCTACCCTATACGGAAAACTCTACTACGGCTGCAATCACAAACCGGCTAAGGAAGTGATCGCATCCACCCTGACCACCATCTCCAGCCGCCGCAATCACGCCGTTGTAAAAGACTATCAACCGGATCTGATCATTGCAACCCATCCGTTTCCGGTTCCGATTATCGCAGGGCTTAAAAAACGCGCCAAGATCAAGGTTCCGCTTATCTCGATAATCACGGATTTCTTTCCCAACAGCCTGTATATCGACTCCGGGGTAGATGCCTATATCGTCGGCTCCTATTACACAAAAAAGAGTCTGGTCTCCTTCGGCATTCCCCGAGACAAGATCTTTGCCTACGGAATCCCGATTAAAGAAGAGTTTTACAGCGCCCCCACCCTGCCCAAATCACACGAAACGCTCAATCTCCTTCTGGCAGGCGGCAGTATGGGTATGAGCGGGATTGAAACCATACTCGAAGAAATGATCAATCTCGACGAGCGCTATCATATCAGCGTTTTATGCGGCACGAATGAAAAGCTGCGCGACAAGCTCATCCAGCGTTATTCCTACGCGATCGTGCAGGGGCGGCTCAAAATCTACGGCTTTATCACCAATGTATCCGAGATTATGGACCAGTCGCATATCATGATCACCAAACCCGGCGGCTTAACCACCTCGGAATGCCTGAAAAAGGGCCTGCCGATGATTATCCCCTACTATATCCCCGGGCAGGAAGAAGAAAACCTGGACTTTTTGCTGGATGCGGGACTGGCCGAATACGTGCCCGATCCGCACAAGATCAACGAAGCCATTGTCAGCCTGGCCGACGACGAAGCGCGCATGCAACAAATCGCCGAAAAAATGCAGGAGATCACCCAGGACTATTCCGTCCAAAAAGTTGTCCAATTAGGCAGCGCACTGATCCAGGCTTACGAATAAAAAAA
>JAAYQA010000007.1 GCA_012519495.1 Tissierellia bacterium
CAATATCCTGCGGATATCCCAAATGCGAAAGCAGAACCACCAGGTCTACATCCTGTTCTTTCAGATACGCGGCCCACTTTCCGGCTTCTTCGATTCCGTCGGTAAAATCCGCCCCTTCCCAGAATTCTTTCGGCATATTCTTCTGAATAATATTGGATGCAATGCCAATTACGCCGATACTCAATCCATTGGCTTCAAAAATCCGAAACGGTTCAAACAAAAGCTGCTTCGTATCCTGCCGATATACATTGGCCGCCAGCACCGGATACTCCAGCATCTTCTCCAGCTCCAGCAGATGCTTTGGCGTATAGGCCGAATCCCAGTGAAAAGTCATGGCATTGACCCCCAAAGAATGCAGATACGGGACCATCACCTCCCCTTTGGACTGCACGGCCTCATACGTCCCGTGAAAGGTGTCGCCATTATCCAGTACAAGCAGGCGGTCGGGGTTTTCCGCCTGAAACTCCGTTATCTTTGTCATCATGCGGGCAAAGCCGCCCAGTTTTTCTATTCTGAAACCCCTGCCGGTATAGCGCACATCTTCCTGCGGCAGCAAATTGGCATGGGTGTCATTAATCTGTACAATTCCGATCGTTGTCATCCGTATCCCTCCTGCCCCTGTCTTACCCAATTCCTGATCATAACAACCTTTCATCACACCAAAAAAAGACCCGTCTGCCGCAAAACTTGCAGGGCATACGGGTCTTTTATTCATCGTATAGCAGATTTACTATTTGATACCACAAAGCACATTTTTTAAGACAAAAGCGTTTTCTGGCCTTCCAGTTTGCGCAAGGGAGCAATGTCCTCTGTTGTCTCCACCACGCCAAGATACGTTCCGTCTGCATCCCGTACGGCAAAATAGCGGATCAGGATAAACTTGTCACCCATTTGAATCCAGAAGCTCTCTGTATCTTTTGTACCGTCCTTAAACGCCTGAACCAATGCTTCCACCACGTGCAGACTCTTTGGCGGATGGCAGTCGGACACATTGCGGCCGATGATAGTCCGTGTGCGCGGGAAGATGCGATCCGCTGTTTCGCTGAAATAATGCACCGTGTCGTCTGCACCGACAAAAGTCAGATCCACGGGCAGCGTATTCAGCATGGCGGTCAGCGTTTCCGGAGTAAAATGTCCGCTGGGCAACTGGACCGGATCCCCGTTGAGAGGCGCCTTTTCTGCAGTACCTTCACGTAACCAGGCTTTGGCATCCGATGGGCTGGCCCCTTCCCGTCCGCCGGTAAACACATAGCCGATCTGCGGGCTCTCCTGTGCAACCACTTTCCAGTCATCTTCTGTCAGATGATGAATCAGCATGGGTTTCAGGATCTCCTCTTCCTTTTGCACCATGCTGCGGATCTTCTCCTCTGCTTCTTTGGCGGCGGCCAAAGCCTCTTCTTCCTTTGCTTCACCGGCAGTCTTCAGCAGAGCGCGAATCTCATCATCTACACCCCACATCACCTTGGGCGGTGCGGTTACGCCGCCTTTTTCCAGATAGGGAAACAGCAAAGTCTCTTTTCGCGTATAATGCACGCCGACTTTTGACAGCGTACGCACAGCGGCCAGAAAATTGGCCCGGCCTTCTTCCGGATGCGCCTCATACTGCGCAATGGCCGACTTCCATTCCGTATCCAGGTATTCGAGTATCCCCTGATTCTCTTCCGAAAATACCGTCAGCGGATGCCCGCCTTCCCATTCAAATGCTTCTTCCTGTACACTGCCTTCAAACAGGGTAGCGTGCACATCGCAAAGATTCTGAATCTCTTCCACCGGCACGCCCGAACGCACCAGTTCCGCTTCCGCGGCGGCAATCTCTGTAGCAGGCACATCGTGAAATGCATCGGCAAATTCCTTTTTCACGGCGTCCACCGTTTTTCCCGCATGCAATTGTTCCAAAATCGACTTTAATACACTGGCTCTGTTTTTCATATAAGTACGCTCCTTGCTGAGAATTATTATCGTTATCTATAGTGTACTCATATTGTACAGATTCGTACTTGATACAAATCAAGAAAGTAAAAAAGAACCGGCTGTGTTATAGTTGAAGAACCAATTAATCATGGAGGTTCTTTACATGAACGAAATCGACCTACTTAAAGCGGAACTGCGTAACTTTTTGGACGCCTCCGGCAAACTCACAAAAATGCCCGTAAAACGTAAAAAGAAGCTCGCCTTCCTGGTGTATATCGCCCCGCATTTTCAAGCCGGAGTTCCGTATACAGAAAAACAGATCAACGAAGTCATCAATCAATGGCATACTTACGGCGACCCCGTCACCATACGCCGCGAGCTGGTCGAACACGGCATCCTCTCCCGCGACAAAGCCGGCCACGAATACCGCCGTACAGAAGACCTGCCCGACCTCACCACCCTTTTAGAACGTTATCAGTAACCAA
>JAAYQA010000039.1 GCA_012519495.1 Tissierellia bacterium
ATTCTGATTTTTGCGACGATGATCGGGCTGTTTATGGCGGCCACAAAGGATGTGGACACCGATGCCGTACGGATCAATTACGCGTATATGCTGAAAGATGAGAAGCCGGAAGGTTTTGATGATTTGGTGGCCTATCTGGAAGAGGGCGGCCATGTGTATCCTGTGGAAGAGGAAGCGGGTCTGCGTATGGCGGTGTTTGACAATGTGGCGGACTTTGCCTTTATTGTGGAAGACGGGAAGTTTACGGCGATCCCGCAAGGCCCGCCGGAGATCCGCTTTGCGGCGATGCACCGGGTGCAGCAGTTTGCCGGGTATCGCGCGCTGTATGACAAATACGATATCACCGATGCGGAAGAGAAGGTAGACACGCTGCTGGAGCGGGAAACGACGATTGAAACGCCCACTATAGAGGGCAAGCAGGGGCTTGTGCTTTTGCGGCAGTATTATAATTTTACCGCCTATGTCACGCTGATGGCGGTGTTTAATATTATGATTGTTGTGTCGACGGTGTTTAATAAGCAGGAGTTTTTGCAGCGCGTCATGATCAGCCGGACGCCGTATGATGCGATTCAGCGCGGGGTTCTGGGCGGACATCTGGTGATGGTGGCCCTGGTGTTTCTGATGATTTTCGGGGGGTCTGTGCTTTTGCACGGGGCGGATGTCGTGTTCGGCGAAGCGGGGCTGAAAATGACCCTGAGCTTTGCCATCTATCTGCTGTGTATATCCCTGATGGGCTTTTTCCTGACGCGGGTGGTGCGCAGCATGCAGGTCGGCACGATGATTACCAATGTGGTGGCTTTGGGCATGAGCTTTATCAGCGGGGCGTTTGTGCCGTCGGAGTGGTTGTCGGATGCGGTGATCAAGGCGTCGAAGGTCTTTCCGATGTACTGGTTTCTGCACGGAAACGAGCTTGCGCTGGAAGGCAGCGGCGACTATTGGAAGAGTATCCTGGTGATCGGGCTGATGTGTGTGGTTTTACTGTTTCTCATTTTCATTGCCGATTTCCGAAAAACCCGCATGGCTGCCGCTTAGGCGCTGTATGACGGCTTCCAGCAGAGAAAAGAGGGATTCGGGGAGGAATCGGTCTTCCACCCGGAGCAGAAACGCGCCTTTGGGCACGTGAAAACCGGTTTGGTCGGTGAGTGCGGGAAAGTCGGAAATACCGGTAAACAAACAGGGCATGGTTTCGGTAATCATGCCCTCTTTGGATTCGATACGCAGAAAAATCCGCCCCGGGCGAGTGGAAAGATCGATGCTTTGGCCGCTGAAATACGCCTGCGGTGCGTTTTGCGTGATAAATTCCGCTGTGATGAAGTCGCCTTTTTGCCGTACATCGTGCAGGCGCACCGGTGCCGGGAAAAACGGATGGGTGCGCTGCAGATACCTGCGCCAGCGGGCAGCAAACACCGCCATGCCGTACAGCGCCCGGATATGCAGGAGATTGTGTGCGGCAATGCGGTCGGCCAGGGCCGGGTCGTAGCGTTTGTAGAGGCGGCGGGTCAAGCGGGCGACGTCTTCGCCATTGGGTTCCAAAGGCAAAGGCAGACCGAGCTGTTCGGCCATGGCGGTACGCGAACCGCCCGCAAACGGGTAGAAGGATTTTAACGCGAGCAGGCGCTTGCGGATGTCTGTGACAGGGCCGGGTGCAAACACAAGGCCCGTTTTTTCTGCGCGCGCGGCTAAAAAGGGCACTAAAAAGCGCCCGTGAAAGACGGTGAGTTTTTTGTCCGCCAAAACGGGAAGGATAAGCGCCAAAAGCGCCGGTTCGTCTTCTTTTGTGCCGGCGATCCACTGTGTGGTGTGCAGGGTATTTCCCTTTACTTCCGCCACGGAACCCATCGTGACGGGATGGCGTTCGAAACGCAGCCCGCGGGTTTCAATTTCTACCAGCGTGCCGGGCAGGACTTCGTCTACCTGCGCTTCGTATCGGTTTGTAATGATCATAGGATTATTATAGCATTGCAGGCTCCGCTATCGTATACAGTTGCTGTGGTACAAAGTTCCTCTTTTATGCGCAATGTTGTATAATATGGAAAAAGGGGGAGACGGCATGGATCGTTTATTGAAAACAGAGGAGTCGCTGCGCAAAAACGGATTTGACGCAGACGCGTTTGAATCGGCGGATGCGTGTGTGGCGGAACTTTTGCGCAAAATTCCGGTGGATGCCACCGTGGCGTTCGGCGGGTCGATGACATTGAAGGAAATGGGCCTGTATGAGCTGATGAAGGAAAAAGGCTACGATGTCAAATGGCACTGGGCCGACAAAGAGGATAATCTTTTGAAGAAGGTCCAGGAAAGAAAGGTCTATATCACCAGCAGCAATGCGATTACCGAAGACGGCAAACTGGTCAATATGGACGGCAATGCGAATCGCGTGGCATCGATGCTGTTCGGGCATGAGGATGTGTATGTGATCTGCGGGGAAAACAAAATTGTGGAGAATCTGGACGCGGCGTTTGAACGGATCCGCAAAGTAGCCGGCCCGATGAACGCGAAACGCCTGCATGTCAACACGCCTTGTGTACATACGGGGGTTTGCTCCGACTGCGATTCACCCGACCGCATTTGCAATGCCGAAACGATACTGCACAAAAAACCCGGCATGACGAATGTGCATATTATGATACTTAAAGGAACGTTCGGATACTGATGCATTCTTTGTATTTTGACCACGCGGCAACGACCAGGCCCCATGCCTCGGTCGTTGCTTGCGTGTTGGAGACTTTGGAAGACAATTTTGCAAACCCCTCGTCTTTGCACCGGCAGGGGTTGTTTGCCGAGCGTCTGGTGGAAGAGGCGCGCGTGACGCTGGCCGAAGCGCTTTTTTGCGATGAAGACGAGATCGTGTTTACCTCCGGCGGGACAGAAGCCAATTTCCTGGCGCTGGCGGGCACGCTGCGCACCGGCGACACCGTGCTCACAACGCCTTTGGAACATGCGAGTATTCGCGTCGCGCTGGATTATTTGCGCGAGACGGGGGTCTCCTACCAAGAGCTGGCGCTTTTACCGGACGGTACGGTGGATCCTGCCGCATTGGAAGAAGCCCTTACACCGGATGTGCGCCTGGTGAGCCTGCAGCATGTGAATAACGAAACGGGACTGATACAGCCTCTGGAGAAACTGGCCCGCATTGTAAAGAAAAAAGATCCGACCGTGCTTTTGCATTCCGACGGGATCCAGGCCTTCGGGAAGTTTGCCAGCCCGATCCGTGCGGCGCAGCTGGATTTGTATTCGGTCAGCGGGCACAAAATCGGCGGGCTGAAAGGAACCGGGGCTTTGTATATCCGAAGGAATACGCGTTTTACGCCGGTGATGGCAGGCGGCGGACAGGAGGGCGGCCGCCGCGGCGGTACGCAGAATGTGCCGGGGATAGCGGGCTTTGCCTGCGCCGTGCGCGAATGGAACAAGAACCAAGACGCCTGGACCGCGCATAGCAGAACGCTGCGGGCGGCTTTTTGGGAAAAGCTGCAGAGGATGGAAGGCGTGCGCGTACAGTCACCGGATGACGGGAGTCCGTTTATTCTGAGCGTGGGTTTTTCCGACACCAGAGGCGAGGTTTTGCTGCATATGCTGGAACAAAAAGGCATATCGGTGTCTACGGGTTCTGCGTGTTCCAAGGGAACAGCGAGCCGGGTGCTGCAGAAATTAGGCTATTCCGACAAGACCGGACAGGGAACCGTGCGCATATCCTTCGGCCCGGAAAACACGATGGAAGATGTAAACGCGCTGGCAGAGGCTTTATCCGACGGCGTGGCTTTTATACGAAAAATGACAAGGAGCGGACAATGAGTCTGACGCATGTGCTGTCGGTGAGCTTTGGCGAGCTGACACTAAAGGGCGCAAACCGGAACCAATTTGAAAAAACCGCCATCCGCCGCGTGATCGACGCGCTGAAACCGTGGCCGTTTGAGCAGCTGTACAAAGAACAGGGCAAGTTTTATATCGAAGCCGATCCCGCGCAGTTTCCCGCGATGATCGATGCGGTGAAAAAAGTGTTCGGGATTCATCAGGTGAGCCCGGCTGTGCGCGTGGAAAAAGAGATGACAGCCATCCGGGAGGCCGTTTTGTATGTGTGCCGCGAACGCGAGGCGAAACAAACCGTGCGCACGTTTAAGGCGGAAACCAGGCGCACCGACAAGCGCTTCCCGATGACATCGCCCGAGATGAACCGCGAGATCGGCGGCTGGGTGCTGGATGCAACAGACTGGACGGTCGACGTGCACGCGCCCGATGTATATGTGTATGTGGATGTGCGCGACTCTGTGTATGTGTACACGGAGAAGATCCGCGGCTATGCGGGGTTGCCGGTGGGCTCGTCCGGGCGCGGGCTTTTGCTTTTGTCCGGCGGGATTGATTCGCCGGTGGCCGGTTTTCTGATGGCGCGCCGCGGCATGCAGGTGGATGCGCTGCATTTTCATTCGTATCCTTTCACGGGCGAACGCTCCGAGGAAAAGGTGAAAAAGCTGGCCCGCATCCTGAGCCGCTTTACCGGTCCCATGCGCTTTACATCGGTGAATCTGCTGCCCATGCAGCAGGCTATCCGCGAAAACTGCAGCGAACGGGAAATGACCATCCTCTCCCGCCGCTTTATGATGCGCATTGCCGAAAAAATCGCCGACCGGGACAATCGCCAGGCGCTGATTACCGGGGAGTCGCTCGGGCAGGTAGCCAGCCAGACCGTCGAGAGCATGCATGTGATCGACCGGGTCACCGACCGGCTGATTATCCGCCCGCTGGTCGGGCTGGACAAGGAAGAGATCACGCGCTGGTCGGTAGAGATCGGAACCTACGAAACGTCGATCCTGCCGTTTGAAGACTGCTGCACCGTCTTTTTGCCCGCCCACCCGCTAACCAAACCCCATCTCGACGCGATCGAAGCATCAGAACAGAAAATGGACATCGAAACCCTCGTCCAATCCGCCGTAGAAAACGCCATAACCACAAAAATTGCATAGGGCGCCGGAGGCGCCTTCGGCGCAATGAAATACGCCTGCGGCGTGTGAAATATTCGCTGCGCTCATACGAAATACCTCGCACGCGCGGCGCTTTACGCGCCCGGCTTGTGCTCGGTGCGATATACGCGGCGTGCCCCGCGTGTTAAGCGGAAGGATTGAGCGCCTTCGGCGCAATGAAATCGGCCTCCGGCCGGTGAAATACTCGCTACGCTCGTACGAAATACTTCGCACGCGCGGCGCTTTACGCGCCTTGCTTGTGCTCGGTGCGA
>JAAYQA010000040.1 GCA_012519495.1 Tissierellia bacterium
ACTTTCAGTGTCAGCTTTTCCATCTTCTTGCCGATGCGATCCAGGCGCGCCTTGATCTCGTCAAGATATTCGAAGCTGTTTTCTTCTTCCACCAGTTCCAGCATAATTTCCGCTTCTTCGATCAGGCCTTCGGTTTCTCTGTACTGGTCGATAATGGTCCGATAGCCCTGCAATTGGGAGATAATGCCCTGTGCGCCGCTTACATCGCTCCAGAAATCCGGTTGGGCCGTTTGTTCTTCGAGTTCGTCTCTTTTTTCTTCCAGATGTGCGACGTCAAAGAGACCCCCCCATTTCCTGAAGGTGCTGTGCGTATTCGTCGAGCGTATTTTTTAATTCATAGATTGTATCCATCTGTCACCTTATACCACTTTTCCGTGGCACTTCTTGTATTTTTTCCCGCTGCCGCACGGGCATGGGTCATTGGGTCCGATTTTCTTTCCCTTTACGATGGTCTGCTGTTTTTCGCCGGTATTCCCCTGCGGTGCGCGTTCCACGCCTTTGGGCTGACTTTTTCTCTTGATCTCTTTTTTCTCAATCGGCACATGGAACAGATACTTCAGCGTATCCTCCTGTATGGCCGCGTTCATTTCTTCAAACATCTGAAAGCCTTCATTCGCATAGGCGCGCACCGGGTCTTCCTGTCCGTACGCCCGTATGCCGATCCCCTGGCGGAGCTGGTCCATGGCGTCAATGTGATCCATCCACTTCGCATCCACCACCTGCAGCATGATCACCCGCTCCATTTCCCGCATGGTTTCTTCTCCGATACGGCTTTCGCGCTCCTGATAGTAGGCCTTGCTGGCGCCAATAATCGTATCGGTCAGATCTTTGCGGTTCTGGGGCGTTTCCTTGATGGATTCCAGAATTTCTTTGGGCATAAAGGCCGACTGCAGATAATGCGACAGTCCGTCCAGATTCCAGAGAGACCGGTCATCGGAGTTTTGCGTGTATTGCAAAACACCGCCTTCCACGATTTCTTCCAGCATACCCATGACGCTCTCGTGCATGTTTTCGCCGTCCAAGACGCGCTTTCTCTCCTGATAAATGACCTGACGCTGCTTGTTCATGACATCGTCGTATTGCAGCACGTGTTTTCGGATGGAGAAGTTGTTGGATTCCACTTTCTTCTGGGCGCGTTCAATCACATTGGTCAGCATGCCGCCTTCAATCACCTCGTCGCCGGCATAGCGTTCGATCATGCGCTGCACATTATCGCCGCCGAACAAGCGCATCAGATCATCGGTGAGAGAGATATAAAAACGGGATTCACCCGGGTCGCCCTGTCTTCCGGAACGGCCGCGCAGCTGATTGTCGATCCGGCGGGATTCGTGCCGCTCGGTCCCCAGGATATACAAACCGCCCCGTGCAATGACTTCTTTTGCTTCTTCATCGGTTTTTACCTTGAATTGCTTGAGCAGATCGCGGTAAATGCCGCGCGCTGCTTCCACATCCGCATCGTCGGTTTGCACGAAATTGTCGACCATTTCGATCATTTCTTTCTCATAGCCGCGCTTTTTCATTTCGTTTTTCGCCATAAACTCGGGGTTTCCGCCGAGGATGATGTCGGTACCGCGGCCGGCCATATTCGTCGCAATCGTCACCGATCCCAAACGGCCCGCCTGCGCCACGATCTCCGCTTCCCTTTCGTGCTGCTTGGCATTCAGCACATCGTGCTTGACGCCTTTTTTCGACAACAGACGCGACAGATGTTCCGAGTTTTCAATCGTAATGGTACCGACGAGGATCGGCTGGCCTGTACTGTGCACTTCGGCGATTTCATCCACAATGGCGGCAAACTTCGCCTCCGAATTGGAAAACACATGATCGTCCTTGTCGGTCCGGTTCACCGGCTTGTTGGTCGGGATCTCAATAACATCCATATGGTAGATTTCCCGGAATTCGTCTTCTTCGGTTTTTGCCGTACCGGTCATACCGGCCAGTTTTTCATACATGCGGAAATAGTTCTGGAAGGTGATGGTCGCCAGCGTGCGCGATTCACTCTTAACGGCTACTTTTTCCTTCGCTTCGATCGCCTGATGCAGACCGTCGGAATACCGGCGGCCTTGCATAATGCGGCCGGTAAACTCGTCGACGATCAAAACTTCATCGTCCCGCACCACATAGTCAATGTCCCGGTGCATGCCGTAACGGGCTTTCAGCGCCTGATTGATATGATGCGCATATTCCATATTGTCCGGATCGGACAGATTGTCCAGGCCGAAAAAGCGTTCCGCCTTTTCGGTCCCTTGTTCGGTTAAGGATGCGGTTTTTCGTTTTTCATCCAGCACATAGTCGACCGTTTCCACAACCATTTCCCGGTCAAACAGATCCGTTTTCTCATTGGGATCCAGCACGCGGCCGGTCAGCCCCTGTGTAAAGCGGTCGGCCTGTGTGTACAAATCGGTCGACTTGTCGCCTTCACCGGAGATGATCAACGGCGTCCGCGCTTCGTCAACCAGTATGCTGTCCACCTCATCCACGATGGCATAATACAGATCGCGCTGCACGGCGTTCTTTTTGTGTATGACCATATTGTCGCGCAGATAGTCAAAACCGAACTGATTATTGGTTCCGTAGGTAATATCGGCCCCGTAGTTTTCGCGGCGCTGGGCATTGTCCAAACCGTATACAATCACGCCCACGCTAAGGCCCAAATACTCATAGATTTTTCCCATCCAGTCGCGGTCACGCTGGGCGAGATAGTCGTTGACCGTTACGATATGCACGCCTTTGCCGGCCAGGGCATTCAAATAGGCAGGCAGCGTGGCAACCAGCGTTTTTCCTTCTCCGGTGCGCATCTCGGCGATACGCCCCTGGTGCAGTATAATACCGCCCATCAATTGGACCGGATACGGTTTCATGCCCAGCACGCGCCAGGCGGCTTCCCGAACAAGCGCAAATGCTTCCGGCAAAAGCGCATCCAGTGTCTCGCCCTGTTGATAACGCGCCTTGAATTCCGCCGTCTTGTCCTTCATCTGCTCGGGGGAAAGCTCCTGCATCTCCGGCTCCAGCGATTTGATCTGCTGTACGATCGGATTGATTTTTTTTATTTCGCGGGTGGACGAGTCCCCGAAAAGATTTCGTAAAAAGCCCATGGGTTTCACACTCCTGTTAAATTTCCATACCTTTTTATTGTATCACGTACACCATACGGGCTCAAACAAAGATGCGAACACAAAAACCCCGCGGAAACAAAATGCGTCCCGCGGGGTTTCCCATGGCATTTATTCGGCTTCAATTACGCCGTAATCGCCGTCTTTTCGTTTATATATTACGTGTATCCCGTCGGTTTCCGCATCGCGATACACAAAGAAGTTATGCCCCAACAGCTCCATTTGCAAAGAGGCTTCTTCCGGGCTCATCGGTTTCAGGCCGAAGCGCTTAATCTTAACAATGCGTTTTTCTTCCTGCCGCTCCGGTTCTTCGCGCGGTTCAATATTGTCAAAGCGGATGGTATCGTCCGGGCCGTATCGCTTCTGCAGTTTTGTTTTGTATTTACGGATTTGCGATTCCAGTGCGTCTACGGTTCGGTCGATCGATGTGTACATGTCATCGGATGATTGCTCGGAACGCAGGATCGTCCCCGGCAGATGAATGGTTACTTCTGCGATGCGTTCGTTCCTTTCCACTACGAAGGTGACGGTGCCCTCCAGATCGCCGGTGAAATACTTGCCGAGGCGGCTGTACTTCTTGTCGGCCACTTCTCTGAGCGAATCGGTGACTTCGATGTTCTTGCCAACATATTGGAGTTTCATTGTGATTCCCCCTTTAATCTTATATGATATATGATACCCAAACAAACACAATATCGTCGCGAATCTTTATGCGTACATAATTATCCGTGTGGATAATGTGGATAGTTTTGTGGAAAACGGGGAAAACCCGCTTCAGATTGTGGATAACTTTCCCCCTATGCAGGTTAGTCCCAGTTAAATTGTAAAATAATATAGATATTGTGTAAAGATGTTATGAAAAACGGATGTATTATGCAGAATATCCATCGGGAGGATTCTTATGAAAGGCATGCGTATCGGTAAACGCACGCTAAAAACCGCGCTGGCGGTCGTTTTATCTTTGTATATCGGAAATGTACTCCGGCTGAACAATCCGCTTTTTGCGGGATTTTCTGCCGTTATTGTCATGCAAGGCAGCGTATATGATTCGGTTCGTGTGATGAAAGACCGGATGCTTGCCACCATTACCGGTGCGGTTGTTGCCCTTCTCATCCTCGCAACCGGCTACGAGAACTATCTGACCATTGCACTGGGCATTATCGTGATCATTCTTCTGTGTACACGGTTTCAGTGGAAAAACAGCATCGCACTCGGTTGTATTACCTTTCTGATCATCCTGGTCGGTGAAGGCACGCAAAGCGAATTGAGTTATGCCATCCACCGCGCGTTGGACACCCTGATCGGTCTGGTCGTCGGTTTTGCGGTCAACTTTCTGCTGTTTCCGCCGCACCCTCTGCGCCTGATCATCCGCACCTACCGGGAGATCGAAAAAGATCTGTTTGAAGCCTTCCGGGATTTTCTGGAACACGAAAAACCCATGCCGCTCAATCTGATTCAGAGTGATTTGGTCCAGGCAGACGCCGACTATCAGCTTGTCAAAAAGCAGCGCAAAGTGCGCGTGATCAAACAGGAGCGACTCATCCAGCTGGAACAGGTAAACAGTTTATTGTTTGAGATCGTCAGCCATATGGTCGTGATCGGAACACGAAACGAAGGCCGAAACATGTCCGAACGGGCCGCCAAGAAAGTTCGGCGTATCCTGCCGAATCTGCAGCTGAAAAAACCGACCGGCCCGCTGGATTTAAACGATGAATTCTATTCGTATCATATTGAACGCATTGCTGAACTCCTGCTGCTCATACGGGAAAAAATGCACACGATTTACGAACAGGAACCCAAAGTGAAATAAGCGCGCACAAAAAATGTCTGTCCGTTTTTATTTCTTGGGTAAGAAGAAACATACGAAGATAATACGAACAAAGAAAGGTTGATCCGATTCATGCCGTTTACACCGGAAAGCTTTACCGCTTACACATTTTTATCCCATCCGCGTATCAGTCCCGACGGAAAAAAAGTCGTTTACCAAGCCGCACAGGCGCGCCCGGAAAAAAACGACTATGCAACCGATCTATGGCTGTGGGACCCGAAAGCCGATACTGTGCTCAAACTCACCCATACAGGCAAAGAACAGGCGGCCGTGTGGGAAGACGATACGACGGTGCTGTTTGGTTCCGGACGCGATCAAACCGAACCCAAATTCCCCTACACCCGTTTTTACCGGATCCGCACCGACGGCGGAGAAGCCGCCAGTGCTTTTTGTATCCCGCTGCAGGTCAGCCGGATTGAGCCTCTGGGTGACGGCGAATGGATTCTCACGGGGGAATATGATCCGCAATGGGAGAATCTGCCGCAGGACAAAAAGGAGCGGGCCCTCTTTTTGGAAGAAAAGGAAAAAGAAAAAGACTGGACCGCCCTGGAGGAGATCCCCTTCTGGTTTAACGGCCAGGGCTATACCAACAAAAAAAGAAACCGGCTATACCGCTACTCGGAAAAAGACCGTTCGCTAACGCCTTTAACCGGTCCCCGTACAGAAGTCCACAGCTTTAGTCTCCATGCAGACAAAACCCGCGCCGTTTGCGTGCTGCAGGAACCGGAAGACAAAATGGAACTGGATGCACAGATCGGTATTGTCGATCTGGTATCGGACGAAATCCGCCTGTATGATCCCCTGGACGGCAGCAGTATCCATTTTGCGGAATTCGCAGGCGATGATATCTTCTTTGCCGCCACCGACCGGACCCGACACGGACTCAACGAAGATCCGCATCTGTATGTATTATATGCAGACGGCACCCGCGAACGTATCACATCGGATACCTTCTCTATGAGTATCGGTTCCAGTGTGAACTCCGACCTGCGGCGCGGCGGCGGTTTTCCGATCCGTACAGACGATACCTCTCTGTATTTTATCGCCACGACCGAACACGAATCGCAACTGTTCCGCATCGAAAAAGACGGTACGATCCATACCGTCGCCCGGCCCGACGGCAGTGTGGATGCGATTGATGTCAGAAACGGCGAATGCGTGTATGTCGGTATGCAAGGGCTTTCGGCACAGGAGCTGTATCATACAAACGGAGCACATACCGCACACAATCAAAACGTGCCGAAACCCCGCACGATAGACTGTTTTAACTTTGAAAGCCGCGGAGAAACCCGCACCGGCTATGTGCTTGCACCCGATACAAAAAAAGACGCCGCACATCCTTCTATCCTCCTGATCCACGGCGGCCCCAAAACCGTATACGGTACGGTATTGCACCATGAAATGCAGCTTTTGGCAGAAGAAGGTTTCTATGTGTTTTTCACCAATCCGTTCGGTTCCGACGGATACGGCCGCGCCTTTATGGATCTGCGCGGCAAATACGGCACACACGATTACGAGGATCTCATGGCGCTGACCGACGCCTTTCTGAAAAACCATCCCGATGCGGATCCGCAGCGCGTAGGCGTCATGGGCGGTTCCTACGGCGGATGGATGACCAATTGGATCATCGGACATACCGATCGTTTTGCCGCGGCCTGTTCGCAACGAAGCATCAGCAACTGGATCAGCTTCTTCGGCAATTCCGACATCGGCTATTACTTTACCCCCGATCAGGCAGGCACCGATCCCTGGACCGACGCGACAAAGCTATGGGACAATTCCCCCGTCAAATATGCCGACCGGGTGAAAACCCCCACCTTGTTTATTCACAGCGACGAAGACTACCGCTGCTGGTTGCCCGAAGGTTTGCAAATGTATACGGCTTTGAAGTATCACGGCATAGATTCCCGCATGATTGTGTTTCACGGAGAAAATCACGAGCTCTCCCGGAGCGGCAAACCCCGCGCCCGCATCAAGCGACTGGAGGAAATCATAGCCTGGTTCCGCCGGTATCTGATGAAATAAAACCCCTTTCGGGTAATATAAAAGCGGAGGGAGTAAGACAATGATTGAATCCGTAAAAAAACGCTTTTCTACCAACCCGGTTTTTCTTTTTATTCTGGAACTGATCCGACGCATACAAGACGATCAGATTCCCCAGGTGGGCGCCATGCTGGCGTACCATTTGTTCATGAGCATATTCCCGTTTCTCATCTTCTTTTTGAATGTGCTCAGCTATACCCCGCTGCTGCATACCGACGTCGTGAAGGATATGATGGAATTTGTGCCCTATGAAACCCAGGCCATCCTGCAGCCCATACTGTTGGATCTGGTACGATCGCGCAGCGGCGCGATCCTGTCGGTGTCCCTGATCCTGGCCTTATGGTCGGGATCCAATGCGCTGAATCAGGTAATCCTCATCATGAACCGCGCCTTTGACATCCCCAACAGCCGTTCCTTTATCCACCGCCGCGCACTGGCCGTGCTCTACACCGTCCTTCTTGCCCTGCTTTTGATCGTCATGCTGCTGGGGCCGGTCTTTGGCGATGCCATTCTAAACGGGCTGTTCTCCATTATCGGACCGCAGGAATGGCTCCTCTCCATCTGGGGCTGGGTGAAGGCTTTGATCCCGTTGATCCTGTTGATCGTAGGCTTTGCGCTCCTGTACCGCTATGGGCCCGCCTTCCCGAAAGAACACCGCATCTGTTTCAAAGACGCGCTCATCGGTGCGGCCGTTGCCGCCATCGGCTGGCTGCTTGCTTCCGCCGGTTTTTCCTTTTATGTCAACAACTTCAGCAATTACTCCAACACCTACGGAAGTCTGGCCGGCATTATCATTTTGCTGATCTGGCTGTATCTGTCCGCCATCATCCTGCTAGTCGGCGCAGAAATCGCCGCCACCGTCTTCTTCCTGCGAACCCGGCAGGAAGTACGCCCCACCGTGCACGAACTGGTCAAACAACACACCCATCGACACCAACCATAAGAAGAATAGCAAACGCGCGTTGACATCCAACGCGCGTTTTTTTATCCGGCAATTTCTGTTTCGGGGAGGTCGATATCCAGGCGGCTTTGTGTGTACAGTTCGTAGTAAAGCCCTCTTTTTTTCATCAGTGTCTTGTGATCGCCCCGTTCGATCAGGCCTTTTGTTGTGAGGACGAGAATCTCGTCGGCATTTTGAATGGTTGTCAGCCGGTGTGCGATGGTGAGTGTGGTGCGCCCGACGGCTAATTTGTCCAGGCTGTTTTGGATATGCCGTTCGCTCTGATTGTCCAGGGCGGAAGTTGCTTCATCCAAAAGGAGAATCGGCGGGTTTTTTAAAAACACACGCGCAATGGATATCCGCTGTTTTTGGCCGCCGGAAAGTTTCAGACCGCGCTCGCCGACATAGGAGTCAAAGCCCTGGGGCAGATCCATGATAAAGTCGTAGGCGCCGGCCAGTTTTGCGGCTTCGATAACCTCTTCGTCTGTAGCATCCGGATTGGCATAGCGGATATTGTCTGTTACAGACCCTGCAAACAGATACACATCCTGATGCACCATGCCGATATTTTCGCGCAGGTTGCGGGTTTTGATCTTTCGGATGTCGGTTCCGTCGATACGGATACTGCCGGAGGTCACGTCGTAAAAACGGGGAATCAGATTGGTGAGTGTCGTTTTTCCGCCGCCGGACGGCCCGACAAGAGCCACTTGCGAACCCTGCGGAATATGCAGGTTCAGGTTTTCCAAGACCGGCGTATCTTCGTGATCCGGATAGCTGAAGGTGACATTGTCGAATACGATATCGCCGCGCACCGGATCCAGCGTAATGGCATCCTTGTCGTCAAAGATTTCGATATCGGTGTCCATGATTTCAAAAAAGCGTTCGATCCCGGTCATTCCGCGCTGAAACTGTTCCATAAACTGTACGACGCGGCGTACGGTCGCGAGCATCGTGGTGACATACAGAATATAGGCAACCAGATCGCCCGCGCTGATCGCGCCGTTGAGTAAAAACAGGCCCCCTGCAAGAATGACGATCAGATACATCAGTCCGTCAAAAATACCGGTTACGGTGTGAAAGGCGGCCATATAGCGATAGCTTCGCTGTTTGATCTTAAAGAAATCCTGATTGCCCTGTTCAAAACTCTGTCGCTCATAGTCTTCGGCGGCAAAGGATTTGACCACGCGCACGCCCAGCAGCGTATCTTCGATATCGGCGTTTAAATCCCCGATGTGAACGCGCTGATCCTTGAAGGCTTCCCGCATTTTCCGATTATAGCGCCGGGAAAAATACAGCATCAACGGGATCATGGTAAAGATCAGAAGGGTAAGCGGAATATTGATATTCAGCAAAATAATAAAGGACACAACGGCTTTTAAGCCGCCGATAAAGAACTCTTCCGGGCAGTGGTGTGCAAATTCGGTGACATCAAACAGATCGCTGGTGATCCGCGCCATGATTTGTCCGACTTTGGTATTGTTGAAAAAAGACACCGATAATTCTGTCAGATGATTAAACGCATCGCGTCGCATATCGGTTTCGATCCGTGCTCCCATGACATGCCCCACATTTGCCATGTAGTACTGTGCGATGACTTCGATGGTTCGCAAGACCAAATAAAAAAGACTCAGTCTGCCGATCAGCTGCAGGGTGAGCGGTGCGCCCACGCCCATGCCGGCGTTGGTGAGGGTTCGCAGAATGAGTGGCAGTACGAGTTCTGTGAGCGTGGTGAGCGCGGCACAAAACAGGTCCAAAGACAGGATGCGTTTATATTTGAACAAATACGGAACGAATCGGGTAAACAAGGTTTTTGTTGTATAGGTACGGTTCATTGCATTCCTTCTTTCTGTCTTCCTATGCTCTATGTAGTATACAAAAACAGGAGTCTGTTTTCAAATGCATACATATGCTTTATTTCGATAGAGAATTGCGGTGTTGTCGGATAATTGCTATAATTGAAAGGATAGAAACAACACAGGACTTCACGAAGACAAAGGAGAATCATATGGCACAAACGCTATCGCATAAAATTATCGGTGCCCATTTGCTAAAAGGCGATCCGGTGCCCGGCAACGAGGTTACCCTTCGGGTGGACCAAACCCTCACGCAGGATTCCACCGGCACGATGGTCTATTTGCAGTTGGATGCACTGGAACCCGACGCGATCCGGACGGATTTATCCATCGCGTATATCGATCACAATCTGATGCAGGCCGGTTACGAAAACGCAGACGACCACGCATTTATCAAATCGGTCTGCAAAAAATACGGGATCCACTATGTCAAACCCGGCGGAGGAATTTGTCATCAGGTGCATCTGGAACGCTTTGCTAAACCCGGTTCGACCCTGATCGGCTCCGACTCCCATACGCCCACAGCGGGCGGGATCGGCGCGATAGCCATCGGCGCAGGCGGTTTGGATATCGCCTTAGGGATGGCGACCGGGGAATATACGCTGACCATGCCCAAAATATTCGGGATCGAACTGCAAGGAAAACCGGCCCCCTATATTAACGGCAAAGACATTATCCTCGCCATTTTGCAAAAACTGACCGTAAAAGGCGGTGTGGGTTACATAATGGAATACTTTGGCGACGGCCTGGCTCATCTTTCCGTGCCGACCCGCTCGACCATAACCAATATGGGCGCAGAATTAGGTGCCACCACTTCCGTTTTCCCTTCCGATTCGATCACTCTGGATTATCTGAAACGCCAAAACCGCGAAGAAGACTGGCAGGCTCTGGCAGCCGATGCCGGTGCCGTTTACGATGAGACGCTGGTTCTTGATTTATCGCAGATTGTTCCCATGGCAGCCAAACCGCACAGTCCCGACAATGTAGATGCGGTAAAGAATCTCACGAATATCAAAGTGGATCAGGTCGCCATCGGCTCGTGCACAAACTCCTCTTACGGGGACTTAATGCGCGTAGCCCGTATCCTGGAAGGAAAGGCCGTGCACGAAGATGTCAGCCTGGTCGTCTCCCCCGGTTCGGCCCAGGTTTTTAAGCTGATTGCAGAAAACGGCGCGCTGGCGACCTTTGTGTCAGCCGGGGCGCGCATTCTGGAATCCGCCTGCGGCCCCTGCATCGGGATGGGACAGGCGCCCCGTTCGGGTGGCGTTTCGTTGCGTACCTTTAACCGCAACTTTAAAGGCCGCTCCGGAACGATGGACGCACAGGTGTATCTGGTCAGCCCGGAAACAGCGGCCGTAAGCGCCATCACCGGCTATCTTACCGACCCGTCGGATGTAGCGGCCGATCTCGACATTGCCCTGCCCGATAGCTTTGGCCCGATGCCGGAATACCTGATCCGGGCCGATGCGCCCCAGCCCGATACCGAGGTGGTTATGGGGCCGAATATTCAGCCGGTTCCCGTGGCAAGCCCGCTTCCCGACACATTGGAAGCCACGGTATTGCTGATTGCCGGAGACAATGTGACTACCGATGACATTGCCCCGTCCAATGCGCGCCTGTTGCCGCTGCGTTCCAATGTGCCGAAACTCTCTGAACATACATTTGAAACCCTGACCAAGGACTTTAAAGCCCGTGCCGTAAAAGCCGGCTCCGGGGCGGTTGTGGCCAAAACCAATTACGGACAGGGCTCCAGCCGGGAGCACGCCGCCCTCCTCCCCTTGTATCTGGGTGTGAAATTTGTACTGGCTCACAGTTTTGCCCGTATCCACCGCTCCAATCTGATCAATGTCGGTTTGCTGCCGCTGGTATTTGAAAATCCGGACGATTACGAAAAAATACCGGAAGGTGCTTCTGTACGTATCCCTGCGATTCACGCAGCCCTTCGCGGCGACGGACGCATGCAGCTGGAAATCGCAAGCACCGATGAAACCATTCCCGTGGTCTTTACCGGGACCGCAGGCGAGATCGAAACGCTTCTGGCCGGCGGAAAACTGCGCATGGCCAAAGCGCAACAAAACGAGACGAGGTGAACCCATGAATCCGAATAGTCTGACCGAAATGCAGGCGCGACTGATCGACTATATCAAAACCCGAACCTATGTCGATCCGGATCTGTATGCCAAATACGATGTCAAGCGCGGTCTCAGAAACAGCAATGGTACCGGGGTCCTGGTCGGCATAACGAGTGTATCCGATGTTGTGGGTTACAAGATCGAAAACGGACAAAAGATTCCCACAGAAGGCAAGCTTTTGTATCGGGGCATTTCTTTGGAAGATCTGGTTAAAAGCTACGAAGACGAAGACCGCATGGGATATGAAGAAGTAATTTTTCTCCTGCTGTTCGGGAAGCTGCCGACGCAAAAAGAACTGAACTCCTTTACCCGTTCCCTGAGCGAACGGATGGAATTCCCCGACGCCTTCACAGAAGATGTCATCCTGAAAAACCCGTCGGGCAATGTGATGAACAAGCTGCTGCGCACCCTGCTGGCCCTGTATTCCTACGACGAAAACCCCGAGGACACATCGGTTGAAAACGTGCTGCTGCAATCCATTAATCTCGTTGCCAAAATGCCCTTGATGATCGCCTATGCGCATCGGGCACAAAAGCATTATTTTGAACAGGATTCCCTGGTTTTGCATCGCCCCAAACACGGATGCGGGATTGCAGAAAACTTTCTGCACCTGATCCGCGACGACAAAGCGTATTCTCCGGAAGAAGCCAAATTGCTGGATATCCTCCTGATCGTGCACGCCGACCACGGGGGCGGGAACAACTCCGCGTTTGCAACGCATGTGGTATCCTCCTCCGGCACTGACACATATTCCGCCATAGCGACCGCTGTTGCATCGCTGAAAGGACCCAAACACGGGGGCGCCAATCTCATGGTGGCGCAAATGATCGAAGACTTAAAAGCCACCGTGCCCAACTGGACCGACCGGGGTGCTGTGATGGATTATCTGCGCGGCATTCTGCGAAAAGAAAATTTCAATAAAAAAGGCCTGATCTACGGGATGGGCCATGCCGTTTATACCGTATCCGATCCGCGTGCCGTTTTACTGAAGGCCCGCGCACAGAAACTGGCCGAAACCACCGGTTATCACGACGACTTCCAGCTGCTCAGCGATGTGGAAAGCTGCACGCGCGAACTCATGGAAGAAAAAGGCCGCCCGATCTGTGCCAATGTGGACCTGTATGCCGGTCTGGTATACAGCATGCTGGGGCTCGACAAACACTTGTATACGCCGATGTTTGCTCTCGCCCGGACCGCCGGCTGGTGTGCGCATCGCCTGGAACAGATCCAGGACGACAAAATCATGCGTCCCGCCTATGTCAATCTGACCAGCCCCAATGATTATGTCCGCATCGCCGATCGCGTCGACTGATCCAAACCGGTCATCCCGCCGCATAAAAAGCGCACGATTCAAAACGAATCGTGCGCTTTTATCCTTTGTTTTCGTACATTTGCGTTTTATACTTCTTCGTCTTCTTTGCAGAGCTTCAGACTCTGCATGGCGATAAATACATCTTCTTCGGCAAACACCTGGAAACTGCCTTCATTATTTTCGGTAAAGGATTTGGCAATGGCCAGGCCCAGGCCGCTGCCTTCGGTAGTACGGGCCAGATCCCCCCGCACAAAACGCGAAAGAATCTCTTCCTGATCAAAGTCCAGGGGATATGCCGATACATTCTTTATCGTCAAATGGGCGGTGTCCGCCTGCAGTTCCAGACGCAAAAAGATGCGCGTGCCCTCTACGGAATAGCGCAGGGCATTGCCGATCAGATTCTGCAATACGCGGTATAATTGCATACCGTCGGCATAAACCGGCACTCTTTCTTCCGGCAGTTTACAGACGATCACACGCCCGCTTTTTTCCACTGCATCCTGCATATCGGACAGTGTCTGGCGAATCAGCACGCGGTAATCCAGTACCTCCCGTTGCAGTTCGATCGTGCCGCTGGTGCTTTTTGACAGATCGAACAGATCCGACACGATCCCTTTTAATCGTAGCGACTTCTGACGAAGCACTTCGGTGTATTCTTTTGCGGCATCCGACATTTCTTCATCCTGCAAAAGATCCACATAGCCGATGATGGAGGTTAAGGGCGTATTTAAGTCATGTGATACATTGGTGACCAGATCCACCTTCATCCGCTCCGCCTTGACTTGTTCCTCTACGGAGTTTTGCACGCTTTGTGCCGACACCTGCAGGCTTCCGCGCAAAAGAAACAGAAAAACGGCAGCGGCTGCCAGTAACATCAGAAGAGGAGGTAATGCCTGCATGCCGGTGAATTGCCAGATAAGGACGATCAATGCCGAAACGATTACATAGCGAAAAGCCAGGGTAAAATTGCGTTCGGTATGCGCGAGGTTCTCCGCATTGCCGCGCAGATAACGAATAAAAACAGAAAACAAACGAAAAAGCCATAAATCCTGCCGAAACCGCCGCGCTTTTACTTTCCGGACAAGCAATAAAAAGAGGGAAAAGCCGATCGCAAAAAGCAGGACCAGAACATAGTAATAACTCGCATTCTCCCGTCCCTGCCAATGCAAATGCAGGAATTGAAACCAATCGCCAAACGCCATGACAAACAACGCAAAAAGCGGGACAAAAAGCAGAAGGAAAAGCTCGGTCGGCCAGGTATCGATCGGTGAGAGCTTCAGGCTGCCGTCCGTACGCCGGCCGGTCGCATAAACCGATCCGACCCCTGTTACGATCCAAAGCACGAAAAACAGGCCCGCCATATACGGGCTCCGTTGCAACTCATTTTGTATGGTGTTATACCGCACGCGGACATTATGGACGGCGTCTTCAGTCCATCCTATACTCATATCCGGGAGCTCTTCCGCTGCCAGATACAGATCCGCATCATTAGGAAACGCAGCACCGTAGCGCACCGTATCGTCTTCAATCTTTACCGAATACGGATATGTCGCAAAAATATCGACCCCTTGTTTTTCATTGGTGAAACGGCCCCTCTTCCCGGTAATTTCATACACGAAGTTCGGATTCAAAAAGGCCATTTCCTCTTGCACATACGTATATGCCAGATTCTGTACATCGTCCGTTACGCGTCCGCCCATCCCGTACGGAGAGGTGAAAAAATCACGTGGCTGGAGTTCGCCGTAAACTATAACATGTTGCAGGGTACGTACACTCGGCAATAACTGCGAGAAGGCAAACACGCAGAGTGCGAACAGCAAAAGGCGGTAGACACCGCTATTCCTGATCTTCAAATTTGTATCCAACGCCCCAAACCACCTTTATATACTGCGGTTCCCTCGGGTTGATCTCAATTTTTACCCGCAGGCGGCTAATATGCACCATAATCAGATTCTCTACATTGTACGGTTCGCTGTTCCAGACCGCCCGGTAGATTTCATCGGAAGTAAACACTTTTGACGGCGAACGCATCAGCAAACTCAGAATCCCGAATTCTTTTTGTGTTATGCGAACGGGTTCTCCGTCAACGTGCAAGCTTCTTTTATTGGCATTCAAAAGCAGTCCGCCCTGGCGGATTTCTTCCGCCGACGGATTGTGCACATGATCCCCCAGCCAAAAAAATCTGCGCAGATGGCTTTTCACACGCGCCACCAGTTCACGCGGATTGTACGGCTTTGTAATGTAATCATCCGCACCGGCCGAGAGGCCGTCGATCTTGTCGTGATCCTGGGTTTTCGCCGAGAGAATCAGCACCGGAATATTCTTCTTCTTGCGCAGCTTCATCAAAGCCGACATTCCGTCCATCACCGGCATCATCAGATCCAGAATCATCAGATGGACCTCCTGATTCATAGCAATATCCAGGGCTTCCATTCCGTTGTAAGCCGCGATGGTGTCGTATCCTTCTTTTTCCAGTAACAGGCAGATGGCCCGCGCAATTTCCTTGTCGTCATCCACCACTAAAACGGTCGCCCGCACAGCGCTCCCCCCTCTGTAATCCAGTATAGCACAGCCCGGCCGCCTGCCCGCCGTGCAAATCTTACGGGATTCATACAAAAAGAGCCACAAGGGTTCTTTGCTATTTCAACGAGGCGGTTTTTCGCAGGATAAAGGCCAGGGAATCAATATACTTGCCGCCCTGTTCGTAGAGCTTACGGTCGTTTTCCGTACCGGGCTGCCCGCTGTTTAACCAGTTTTCCCAGGCCTTCGTATGACAGTCCATCAAAAAGAACTCTTCTACTTCCATGCATTGCGACGCCGCAAACACCCGCATCCATTCCTCCTTGGAATAAAAGTCCAGATCCTGAATCGGAAACGGCTGCAGTGCTTCCGGCATCGATATAAACTCCTTTGTAAAGCCGGGCATCATCACCGCCATAATGCCGTCCAATTTCAAAAACGGAGCAATGTACTGGTCAATAAAGGTTTCCGGGCGGCCGAAGATCTGAAAACCGTCGATACAGAAAATGGCATCAAAATAAAAATAGGCAAACGGCAAATCTTCCGCATGGCCGTGCAACGGCGTGATACGGTCTCTTAGACCCTGGATCAGAATCCGATTGTAGTTCTTCCTCGGACTGACAAACAGATCCACCGCGTATATATGCGAATCGGGATACAGATGCGCCAGGCGGATCGAGCTAAGTGCTTTGCCGCAGGCCAGATCCAAAATGCGGGGCGCATCGCCGATCTCTGCATGTGCGGCCAGCTCCGCCGCGATCAGATTCGCGTCGGGTCCCATCAGATACGAGTCATAAGGGCGGTCCTGGAACGGATTCATGCGTTTTCACCTCCCGGCCAAAGGGGCACCGCGGTACGAAGAATGCGCTGAAAGCGGATCTTGTTATCATCGGTCATGCCGGTGGCGGCATAGCCTGTTTTAAACAGAGCCTGTTGTTCAGCAATCGCTTCCCGGCTCACCCTCTCCACCTCGTCATCGCATGCCAGAACCAGCCCTCTCGCTCCGATATAGCGCAACACACCCTCCGGGTTTTCCGCATCGGGATACATCTTCCGAAGATCCAGCATCACAGAACCATAGCGAAAAACCGACTTCAGGCTTGGGATATTAAACGGCGAGACCGTGCTGAACAAAAACGGCACCGATGCCGGCAAATGCGCCAGCATATAATGAAACGACTTCAGTTGCAGCGCATTGCCCCGGAAACGCGGGTCGACCACCATCGACTCCATATGCAGCACTTTGGAAAAATGTTCTGCCCCGATGATGCCTTCTGCGAGCTGATAATCCTTCGGATAGTTGATATACCGAAGAGCGACCAGTTCCTTTTCGACAAAACCGCCCACACAGCCAGCGCCCCGGGTGATGGAATGGAGAATATTCTCCAACGGGTCACGGCGATACAAAGACGGATCATCCAGATGCGCTTCCACCCGGTCTTCCAGCTGCGAGATGGCCGGCATGTCCTCTTTTGTGAGCCAGCGCCAGTGCAGCTCTCTTTTTGTGTTTGTGTCGTCTGTTATCCAAAGCTTCATGCGGGATTCCTCCTGTACGAGGGCATATCCTCCATCGTGTAGATGCGTACGACTTCTTCCTGCCGGATCTCCCATATATTTGCCTGTATGCGAAAATAGTCCCATTCGCCGACTTCAAACACCCGGTACCAGCTGTCCAGCACCTTTTTCTTTTCTTCCGGAAACAAAAAGCCTTCCGCTCCTTTGACAAACGAATGCCGGTCTTTCACGCCCAGCTTTTTCAAATGCGCTGCATAGGCCCTGTCATCTTCTTCATTTTCGGGAATATACATATAATTCAGTACTAAATCCCAGCGCGTGCCGTCAAAATACACCACTTCGTCCTCGTTCTTTTCAATTTCCAGGACGACTTCCGTTTCCGTGGGGCGCAGCATATATTCCTCCGCTACCGAACACCAGATCGGATATTTTACATAGGCGGGTTTTTTTACTTTTTGCTCGGCGTTTTTCACAAACCAATCATACAGTTCAGTAAAAAAAGGGGTGATGTCTCCAAATTTTTCGCGCAAATAATACTCCGTATTGGTAAAACGGCCCTTCTTTTCCAGTATGGGCAGACAGCGTTTGTCCTGGCGTGTCCACAAACGTACTTTTCCCTCTTTGCTATGCGGATTTTGCATCAGAGCTCCCTCCTGTTTTTGTATTTGTTTCATTGTACCACAGGAAAAAAGGACAAAAAAACGCACCCAACATTAAACTAATGTCAAGCACGCCGGAAACGGAGCACGTGGCTCTGTTTCCAAAAGATTATACAATAAATATCGATCAAGTGCAAGCGTTGTAAATCCTTACGCTTTTATCCACCAACTTTCCCTTTTTTCCCGCTTGCTCCGGGAATGAAAGCGGTCTATGATATAATTCATTGTAACAAACAGATATCTTTGTAAGAGACGGGAGTATGACAATGAAGCAATTAAAAGCCGATATATACCACAAAGCAAAAGAATTAGGCGCTGAGCTCGTTCGTTTTTGTTCGGTCGACAGCTGGGAAAATGAGCCCATCCAGGACCCCGCATTCTGGCCGCAAAACATCTGGCCCTGGGCCAAAACAGTTGTCGTTTTGGCGATCCCTTTGTTTTATCCCATGGCAAGCACCGCGCCTTCTATGGTCTATCAGGAACAATACGATACCAGCAACCGCATTATGGACGACACCGCCTATAAATTAGCCAAATACATAATGGTGGAAAAGAAACAAAGAGCCTTCTTCTTTCCCCGGGACGGGTACGATGACATCCGCGTGCTCTTAAAAAACCCCTCTGCCGCTTTTTCCCATGTTATCGCAGGTTATTATGCCGGTATGGGAACCATCGGCAACAGTCATAATCTGCTCACCAAAGAATTCGGACCCCGGGTGCGCATTGTGTCGGTCATCATCGGCACAGAACTGGAACCCGATGCCAAATGTGAACAGGACTTATGCATAAACTGCGGCAAATGTCTGCGACTCTGTCCGGTAAACTGCCTGACAGACAACGGCACCGGCCGCTACACCATGGACAAAATCAAATGCACCCAGCATCATGTCGACCTGGTCGACCGGCATCATTGGCCCTGCGGCTACTGCGCAACCTTTTGTCCCGTCGGAGAAGACCTCGCCTTATACAAAGGGATGGATGCCGTATCCCCCGTGGGCATTCAACACTGCCAAAGCTACGGTTCGTAATACAAAAAAAACGGATGCATCTGCATCCGCCCGATCATCGTGGTGCGGGAAAGAGGACTTGAACCTCCACGTCAATGACACCAGATCCTAAGTCTGGCGCGTCTGCCAATTCCGCCATTCCCGCTTGAAACCGCCGAGGTACGCCCTCGGCGGTATTTACTTATTATAGCAGAAATCTTTTCTTCGTCAAATGCGCTATGCGTGTTCCTTGCTTGCTTTTGCCGAAGCGCAGCTGTGTTTTCCGGAACAACCCGCACAGCCGGCACAGCCTGTGGCAGACTGCCCGGCGCGTTTGTTTTTTACCATGCGCCGGATGATCAGAAAGAACCAAATGAGAAGCCCTGCACTGATCACTACGGTGGCTGCATTATCGATAAGCCATTGCATGCTGTTTCTCCTTTACTTGCTTTGCAAAGCGGGTTTCAGATGCGGTGTGCGCTCCGCCGGTCGGAACGTATAGTAAGCCAATACAGCCAGTACTGCAAGCGCTGCAATCACGCCGATGGCATTTCCCTGTCCGGTAAAGAGCATCGCAAACTGATAGAAGATCAATGAGACCGCATAGGCGAGCCCGCACTGATAGAGGATGGCAAACGCCGTCCATTTTGCGCTGTTCATCTCTCTGCGGATCGCTCCGATCGCTGCAAAACACGGGGCACAAAGCAGATTGAAAATCAAAAACGAATACGCGGCGATGGCGGTAAGGCCGGTAAAGTCGAGAATACCGAATACCGCTACGACTTCTTCTTTTGCCACCAGTCCCATCACGGTGGCTACCGTCGCTTTAATCGTACCGAAGCCCAACGGGACGAAGATCCCGCTGACGGCATTTCCTGCGATCCCCAGCAGGCTTTGTTCCAGCGCCATATCGTTTGAGAACATAAACTGTCCGTCTACGAATCCTAATTTGGAGCCGGCCCAGATCACCACCGACGACAAAAGGATAATCGTACCTGCACGCTTGATAAACGAACCGCCTCTTTCTCCCATGGTGCGTAATACGCTGGCAGGAGCCGGCCAGTGATACTCCGGAAATTCCATCACAAACGGTGTCGGATGTCCGCTGAACAGGCGCGTCTTTTTCAGCATGATCCCGGTCAGAATGATGGCACCCATGCCGATAAAGTATGCACTGGGTGCGACCCACCAGGCACCGCCGAACAGAGCGGCTGCGATCAAAGCGATAATGGGAATTTTTGCCGAACAGGGAATGAACGAGGTGGTCAGGATCGTCATGCGGCGGTCGTTTTCACTTTCAATCGTACGCGACGCCATAATTCCCGGCACGGCACAACCGGTTCCGATCAGGATCGGGATAAACGACTTGCCCGAAAGCCCGAAACGGCGGAACACCCGGTCCATCACAAAGGCCACGCGCGCCATATACCCGCATTCCTCTAAAATGGCCAGACATAAAAACAGGGTGAGCATCTGCGGCAAAAAGCCCAGCACAGCCCCGACACCGGCCACAATCCCGTCAACAATCATACCTTGCAGCCATGCAGCTGCGTTGACGGCCTCCAGTGCATTACCGATCACAACGGGAATCCCAGGTATCCACTGGCCATAATCGGCCGGGTCCGGTGCCTCTTCCAGGGCCGCATCGGTCGGTTCGGTAAGGGAGAAGCCGGCTTCGTCGATACCGGGTGCATACATTTCATACGCTTCTTCGAAAGCGCCGAAGTCTTTTTCCTGTGCGGCGCCGACTACATCTTCCGCGCCGGCAATCTCTGCCGCTGCCGCGGCTTCCGCCTCGCGCATCCAGTCCGGTGTCCAGATGTGTTCTTCCGCATAGCCGGTGACGGCTTCTTCATAGGCGGCCGTACCATTGCCGAACAGATGCCAGCCGTCGCCAAACAGCCCGTCGTTGACCCAGTCGGTCATGGCGGTCCCTACGGTGGTAATGGACACATAGTATAC